>DASRSD010000066.1 GCA_035656635.1 Pirellulales bacterium | reverse complement strand
GTTCACGCGCTTGCCGCACCCCAGTTACGGCGGCGAAGAAATTCCCGCGTACGATGTCGTCAAACATTCGGTGCAAATTATGCGCGGCTGCTTCGGCGGCTGCACGTTTTGCAGCATCACGGCCCACGAAGGGCGCATCATTCAAAGCCGCAGCCAGGAATCGGTGCTGGCCGAAATCGAGCGCATGCGGCAACAGCAGCCCGACTTCACCGGCGTGGTCAGCGACATCGGCGGACCCACGGCCAACATGTACCAAATGAAATGCAGCCGCCCCGAGGTAGAAGCAATGTGTCGCCGGCTGAGCTGCGTGCATCCCACCATTTGCAAACTGCTGGGCACCGATCACGGCCCGCTCATCGACCTGATGAAACAGTCGCGCGAGCTTCCCGGCGTGAAAAAAGTGCTGGTCGCCTCCGGCATTCGTATGGATTTAGCCCGCCGCGATCCGAACTACATGCGCGAACTGGCCCAGCATCACGTGGGCGGGCATCTTAAAGTCGCCCCGGAACACACTGACCCCGGCGTGCTCGACTTAATGAAGAAGCCTTCGAACGATGATTTCGAAAAATTCGGCGACCAGTTTCGACGCCAATCGAAAGCCGCCGGCAAACAGCAGTACCTCATTCCGTATTACATTTCCAGCCACCCGGGCAGCGACTTGAACGCCATGATCGACCTGGCCCTGTTCCTCAAGCGAAACCATTACCGCCCTGACCAGGTGCAAGATTTTATTCCCAGCCCATTCGACATTGCCGCCTGCATGTACCACACCGGGTATGATCCGTTCACGATGAAGCCGGTGTACATTGCCAAGCA
Source organism: Pirellulales bacterium (assembly GCA_035656635.1). Classification (NCBI taxonomy): domain Bacteria; kingdom Pseudomonadati; phylum Planctomycetota; class Planctomycetia; order Pirellulales; species Pirellulales bacterium. Next base: position 43,695 of record DASRSD010000066.1, on the reverse strand, counting down.
CCTGCGCGATCGGCGGCTGCAACGGGCACTGCTGCAATTTTTCAAGCCGGAAAATTATTTCGAAGTGCGCAAGGCCCTGGAGCAAGCTGGCCGGCAAGATCTTATTGGCAGCGGCTGCGATTGTTTAATTCCCCAGCGCCCACCAAAAGAAGCCCTCTCCCGCCGCCGCCGTAAAGCGAACGAAAGTTTGAACGACATCTCCGGCGACCACATTCGCGGCGGCGACCAGATCCGCGGCGGCAAGTCATTCAAACGCTCACGCGCGAGAAAATCTTCTCCCCTTGGGAGAGGGCACGGTGAGGGTGCCGATTCTCTCTTGCCCGCTGTGGGAGAGGGCCGGGGTGAGGGGAGCAGCCGAGTCCAGGGCGGTAGCGCCGCTCCTATAGCCCCCAGTTCTACCGGGGGATCGAGCGCCCGACCCGCCCGCAAGCGCAAATCCGCCGCCAACGCCGCCGCCAAGCAAAAAAACAAAGGCGTGGGTTATAGGCCAGGCAGAAAAAAAGGCTGGCGCTCCTAGAGAGCACAAAAAATGATTCGCTTTCCCGTGACTTCAACCTATGACGCTGATTGTGTAGTGGCAGAACGTTCACGTGTCGGCGAGATTTACCACGTCGCAAGAAACAGCGCGGGCGGCGCCACCATGACGCCCGTTGTACGATATTTCGCCTGGCGTCCCGAATTTATCGAAGGCTATCATTCCTATTGGCGAATTGATTGTTTTATTAGGAAGCACAAATTATCTCCAAGTCCAGTAGAGTTAGTCGACGCGATTGCTCAAGCCCTGATTAAGGCTAATCTCTGCGAAGAGCCCATTTGGGTAAGTGCGCACTCAAGCGACGAAATTCACGGCAAAGCTTTCGGGGAAGTATTCGAATTTGATTAAGCCGTGGCATCGAAACATGGACACTACTGCTGGCTAGTGTAGTGCGATCATCCGCGTGCTAAGCCGTCGGCGTTTCCGGTAACCGCCTCGCGCCGTGAATTACGGCCAAGATATCCACGCGCTCCGGCAGCACTCGATAGATAATCCGATACGGATACTCGAGTACCTCGCGAACATCGTCCCGGTCATACTCCGGCACTTTGCCGGCCATAAGGGGAAGCTGCCCGCATTGTTGCGATCGACGTGTGATTCGGTCGATCATGGCTGTGGCGTAACGAGGCGAATCTTGTGCAATATAGTCGTGGATTTGCACAAGTTGACGTAGGGCGGCCTCGGTCCAGACAACATTCATTGTGTTGACAGGTTCATTGTGTCGAGAGTCCGAATTTTGCGCGCACTTGGTCGATGCCGACAACGCGGCCTTGCTCGCTGTCTTTCAGGCCCGATTCAATTGTCTGGCGCACGTAAATTTCGCGCATTAAATCGTCCCAGGTGGCATTGTCGTTCAGCTTATCCACCAGGCGATGCGCTTCCTCTTTGAGATTTTGCTGATTCATATGTTTTTAGCACTGTAAAAGCGTAAGCCGACGTCTGCCACTTATTCTATAACAAATACGGGGAGGCGTCTAAATCAGTTCTCATCTCTTTGCGTCCTTTGCGGTTAATCTTTTCGGATAGAAGTGCATTAACCGCATTCCCCATTCCGCATTCGCCACTCCCCCTTTTGTAATTATCGCTCAGCCGTTTCTCGCTCCGCTGGCGCGTCGCGGCTAAACCATCTTTTCCCATTCCTGCATTCGCTGTTCTTGCTCACCCCATCACCTGCTCGCCTCTACATCCCATCACCCGCTCATTCCCCATTCCCCATTCCACACTCCCCATTCCACATTCTCTCCTCACCGCGATTTCGCAACTGCCGCCTGGGCTGGCCCAAAACAAGGCTTGATTGATCGCGTGAGGGTGTGATAGGCTAAGCCATGAAATGTACATATGAACAGTATTTCTAAATCCAAACTGTGTTCTACCGAGCCGGCCCAATGCACCGGCGGCCCCGATTTGCGCGGCGACCTTGGGGCTTGGCAATGATGCGGCCGCCGCGGTCGACAACAGTTACGAATCAGAGACGAATGATGATGACAACGGCCAACCAAATACGATCAACAATTCGTAAGTTCGGACGGAATTTGCCCGGCATTTGTTCGGCTTTCTTGCCCGACAGACCGCAGATTTTCCGAGCCGGGGCCGCCGCGGGTCGGACAAAACTGCTGAATTTTGTCGGGCGGAAAAAAATTCCGGACCAAACGAACAATATTCAGCGCGGGCGGCGTTTGCGGTTATTGTGCGGGGGGTTTTTCGCCCGATTGGGCCTGTTTCGTAACCTAAACTTGTGGGGCCAATTACGGACGACCCCTTCCCACCTTTCGGCATCAACCCTGGGTTCCATATGAAATCGTTCATTGCTTTTGCGAGCGTCGGATTAATTTGGATCAGCCTGGCCGTAGCGCCAGTTCATGCGCAATTGCCGGCGTATTCCGGCGGGTCGGCCAGCCAGTGGTATTCCGCCAACGACGAAGGCTCCATAAGGGTGGCCACGCTCGTGGCTAAAGCGCTGGCCCAAACCTTGTACGATCCGAATATCGACGTCCGCCAGGCGGCCATTGGCGCGCTGGAAGCCATGGAAGTGAACGCCGCCCCGGTCGTGGCCGACATTGCCCAGCGGCTGCGCGATGTGGATGCCTACCTGCGGGCAGACGCTTCTCGCACGCTCACCAAGCTTAACACCGTGGCGGTGCCCAGCGTGATTGCCGCGTTGCAAGATCGCGATCCTCGGGTGCGCGAATTGGCGGCGCGCACGTTCATCGAAATGAAAACGGTGCCGACTGATGCGATTCATCCGTTAATTCAATTGCTCTGGGATTGCAACACCGATGTGCGGCAAGCGGCAATTGAAGCGCTGGAAGCCATGGGCCCGGCCGCCAAGCCGGCGATGGAAGCGCTGGTGCAGCGAATGCGCGACCCGGACGCTTACTTGCGCAGCGACGCCAGCCGCACACTGGTAAAATTTGGTCCCGATTCATTGACCAGCTTGTTGCCGCTTTTGAACGACGGCGATCCGCGCGTGCGAGAACTTGCGGCCCGCACCGTGGAGGAGATTGAATTCAACGTTACCTCCGGCAATTACGTGACCGCCGACACACGGTAGTGGGTTTGCATCGCTTTCGCAGAAGGTGGTTCATGGAGGCGCACGCCGGTTAAAATTCGGCCACGGAAATTCGGAGCTTTGCCCGTCGCCACACCGGCCGTCGCGGTATAGGCTTCTGATAGAAAGGATGCTGCTATGATTGCTGCCGATGCTGCGACGGAACATGTCGAAACCGGTTGCTGCATTGTCGGTGGCGGCCCGGCCGGAATGATGCTGGGTTATTTGTTGGCTCGGGCTGGCGTCGACGTGATGGTGCTGGAAAAGCACGCCGATTTTCTGCGCGATTTCCGCGGTGACACGGTGCATCCGTCCACGTTGGAGGTGATTTACGAACTGGGCTTGCTCGACGACTTTCTCCAGCGACCGCATCAGGAAGTGCAAGAACTGCACGGCTTCGTCGGTAAATTTGAAACCATCGTTGCCGATTTCCGCTTCCTGCCGACGCAGTGTAAGTTTATCGCCCTGATGCCGCAATGGGATTTCTTGAATTTTTTAGCGGAGCATGCGCGCGGCTTCCCCACGTTTCATTTACGAATGCAGGCGGACGCCAAAGAACTGATCGAAGCTGACGACCGGGTCGTCGGCATCCGCGCTCAAACGCCGGCTGGATCGCTGGAAGTGCGGGCTGGCCTAACCGTCGGCTGCGATGGGCGGCATTCGATCATCCGCCAACGAGCCGGCCTAACGGTGCGCGAATACGGTTCGGCCATTGACGTGCTGTGGATGCGCATTTCCCGCCACGCAGATGATCCGTTTGTTCCGCTCGGTCGCTTCAACAACGGGCAAATTTTTGTGATGCTGTACCGCGACCAGTATTGGCAATGCGCGTATGTGATTCCCAAAGGTGGCTACGACGAAATCCGCCAGCGCGGCTTGGAAGCGTTTCGCCAACAGATTTTGGAAATTTCGCCGTTCCTGGGGGAGCGCGTGAACGAGCTGCGCAGTTGGGACGACATTCGGCTGCTGACCGTGAAAGTTGACCGCCTGGAACGTTGGTACCGGCCGGGCTTGCTGTGCATTGGCGATGCCGCCCATGCCATGTCGCCCATTGGCGGCGTGGGCATCAACATGGCCATACAAGATGCCGTGGCTGCGGCCAATTTGCTGGCCCAACCGCTGCGCGAAAAAGCCCTGAAGAACATCGATTTGCACCGTGTGCAACGGCGGCGCGAGTTTCCCACCTGGGTCACGCAACGGGCACAAGTGTTTGTGCAAGATCGGGTGATGAGCCGGGCGCTATCCGCTCAGCAAGCGCTTAAGCCGCCGCGGATTGTGCGCTGGCTGCGGCGTTGGCCTCGTTTGCGCCGCATTCCCGCTCGGTTAGTTGGCCTGGGCGTACGGCCGGAGCACGTTCACACGCCCGATGCATTTGCGTAACGCTATCAGTCGATCTCGAAATTCACTGCATGAACTGGCGATATTGCTGATCGAGCTGTTCGAACTTCTGGCCGGTCAATCGTTCCAGCGTATCGGGACTAGCACGTCCGGTGTACACGGCCAGCAAATAGTTCATCAGGGCCGGGCGATACCGCGCCCCGTCGGCATGCATGAAAAACAACGCCTGTCCGGCAATTTGGCTGTAAATCGACTTGATTTGGGGCTGGTGCTGAAAATCGAGCATGCTCAGCGAGGCCAGTTCTCGCAGAGGCACGTAAAAACCGTCGTCGACTACATGCACATGTGCCAAGGAAGCCCGACCGGCATCTTTGCCGCCGACGGTGATGTATGATCCATACGATTCGCCTTCCAACAGCCGATGCTCGGCGAACGATTCCATGTACACCGCAATGCTCTCGACTATCCAAAAATTGTTTTTTCTTCCGGGATCGACCGTGGCGGGCGGAGTTTCGCGGAACAATTGATGCGTGGCTTCGTGATACAACGTGCCGGGGTACGGATCGTCGCTGGCAAAAAAGTACGCGGTCCTGGAGTTGTCGGAGTAGAAGCCAATGGACAACTGAATTTGCGGCTGCGATGGATGCAGCGCTTCGATGTACTGCTGCCGGTCGTGGAAATAAAGTACCTGGTGCAATTTGTGGGAGCCCACGCCTTCCGTCGTAGGCGAAATGAAATATTCGCCGCCGGAAGATGTAGGCGAAGCGGTCGGTTGTGGTTCATCCGTGGGATGCGCTGCCGTCGGCGACGCCGCGGGAGGTTGTATTGCCGCTGCAAACCAGTGTTCCACTTGCGCCGGCGTAGCGTAATATCCGACGAACGCTTGCCGCCACACTTGATACAGCACTTCCAAATGGGCAGCCAACTGTGCGCCGCTTTCTAAGCTATTGTTGGTGACGACCGAGTAATGATCGCTTTCGATGGTCCAACCGTTGCGAATGTTGCTGTGGAAGCGGGCGTCATCGGCCGCGCTGATCCACTCGCCTCGATAAAACCGTTCGCCGCTTTGGTACTGCTTTAACCGCTCGGCCGGCAACCAACCAAACTGCTCGCTCCACACCTGGCCGGCTTCCAACCGCCGGGCTGCCTCGGGCGAAACCCAACCGTCGCCTGCTTTGCGATCGCCCAGCACATGCCGGGCGGCTGCGTGATCGGGATTTTCGCGCACGGTTTCGCGTGCCAATTCAAAGGCCAGGGCATATTGCTTTGCCGTCATAGCCGCTTGTGCCAGCGAGAACAGTTTTTCCGCCTCGGCCGCGCGCGCTTCCATGAACTTTTGCCACCACTTTTGGGCAAGCGACGATTGCACTAGCGAAGCCGGCGCTGCGCTACTGGCCGGCAGCGTGAAGACGTAGAGCATTGTGGAATCGCGCTCGGGCAGCCATTGCCGTGTGAATTCCGCCTGCTTCGGCAACCCTTGTGCATCACATTGATTGGCTAAAACACGGAGCTGCGCCGAATACGCCGTGTAAATTTGCTCGCGGGCTGCAGAAAGTTTGTCGCCGGTCGGCTCTGCAGCGGCTAAGTTCAACGCTGCAAACAACGCCAGCAGCAAACCGACAACGGCCACGCCGCATCGGCAGCCCGAAGGAATCGCACGAATCTGTTCCATACTTCTAGTTTACTCTGCCCTTGAAGCACGACAAAAGTTAGCCCAACGGGGAAACACTCGGGCGAAGTGCATTAATCCGCGAAAGATTTGCTTACTTCTTTTCAAACGCCGCGTCGAATTGCAGCTTGCTGGGTGTGAAATCAAGCTTTTTCACAAATTCGCAGGCCTCGCGCGCGCCGTGTTCGCGATCCATGCCACTGTCTTCCCATTCAACCGAAAGTGGTCCGTTGTAACCGGCCTGATTGAGCGCGCGAATAATTTCTTCAAAGTTCACGGCGCCTCGTCCCGGCGAGCGGAATTCCCAGCCGCGCCGCGGATCGCCAAAGTTCAAGTGGCTTCCAAGAATTCCTGTGCGGCCGTCGAGCAGCGTGATGGCGTCTTTCACATGCACGTGATAAATCCGATCGGGAAACGCCCGAATAAATTCCACCGGATCAATTCCTTGCCACAGCAAATGGCTGGGATCGAAGTTGAAGCCAAACTCCTCGCGCTTGCCAATGGCTTGCAGCGCGCGCTGGGCAGTGTAAATATCGAAAGCAATTTCCGTGGGATGCACTTCCAGCGCAAATCGCACGCCGCACTCGGCAAATACATCCAGAATGGGATTCCAGCGCTGTGCAAATTGCTGGAAGCCATCGTCGATCATCGCCGACGGCGTGGGCGGAAACGAATACAGCAAATGCCAAATCGACGAGCCCGTGAAACCGTTCACCACACTCACACCCAATTTTTGCGCAGCCTTGGCGGTATTTTTCAATTCGTCGGCAGCCCGGCGGTTCACCGCTTCCGGATTTCCGTCCCCCCACACGTGCGGCGGCAGGATGGCTTTGTGCCGCGCGTCGATGTTGTCGCACACGGCCTGGCCCACCAAGTGCGAACTAATAGCGAACAGTTGTAAATCGTTCTTTTCCAGCAGCTCGCGCTTCCTTTTGCAGTAGCCGGAATCGGACACGGCCTTGTCGACTTCGAAATGATCTCCCCAGCAGGCCAGCTCCAGCCCGTCGTAGCCAAACTCGCCCGCTTTGCGAGTCATGGTTTCCAAAGGCAGATCGGCCCATTGGCCGGTAAACAACGTCACAGGACGAGCCATGCAGTGCTCCTTCCGTTAAAGCGGTACGTCGGCGGCTGCGAATTGTGAACCACGCCGCCAAATCGTGCGCAAAAGCCCAATCTCGAGGGTAGGGTAACGACTAATTATTGGCGCAAACCCTTATTGTGCCGTATGTTCGTGCAGAGCAATAGGGGGCAATATTGCATCCCAATTATGGAAAAAGATTAAGAGGTGCAGCGATCCCGTTTTTCTCAACCGACGTGCGTAAATGGCCGCTCGGGCCGAAAGCAGTTTGGAAAAAACGTAAACGATTCTGTTCAAATCGTTGACGCGGTAGTAACACTCAACTAGATTTATGAGCAAGAGGTTAGACAAAGGGCAACAGAGCGGACTGGAGAAGAGAGGCAATTTTTATGCGCCTAGATTTGCACCGCCTTTCCGATCGGGGATTCGCTTATGAAGCTGCCAAAAATTCTTTCGCTAGCCATTCTATCGGCTGCTGTCGTGTCTTTCACAGCATCGGCACAAGCCACGTTGATTAGTGGCTGGGGTGCAGAGACAGGCAACAATAACGGCACCGTGAACGATACCACGGGCACGCTTGGCGCTGGAACTTTTAATACTACAACTCCCACGGGGAACTTAACTCCGCGCGCTTTGTTGCCTAGTACGCTGACTTTGACAAACGTGGGAGACGAGATTGTTCTCAGCGGTCAAGTGCAAATGGCCGCCGGCATTAATGGCAACGATTCGTTTCGTTTTTGGTTAGTGAATTCCAATGGCAATGCCACTGGCACCTTAGCTAGCGGTTTATGGAGTGGGGCCACCATCACGGGTTGGCTCGGCTACGGAGCAGAAATTGCAAATTTGGTGAACAACAATGGAAATACCATTCTTGTCCGGCGCACCAACCCGAATACGGGAGGTTGGTTTAGCGGGACCGGCGCCACCACCATTTTGACGAATGGCTCGGCATCGCTGAACGCAGCTGCCACCTACAACTTCAATCTAACGCTGACGATGGCAAGTGCCACCAGCGTCAATGTGGCTTATTCGTTTGCTGACACGGGAAGCCTCATTTCGCTTTCTGGCAACACCACAGACAGCACCGCTTCAACTTTGTCCTACAATGCGATTGGCTTCTTGGAAAACACGAGCAGCGGCGGAGCAGCGACCTACTCTAACGTCGATGTCACGTATATCGCGGTACCGGAGCCAGCTTCGCTACTATTGCTGAGCCTAAGTGGCGTCGGCTTGGGCTTGGCTGCCCGGCGGCGAAGCTGCAAGCAGGCCTGCTAAAGGTAGCCACGCACCTGGATTGCTAAATTGGTCGTCCATCTTACTTGGACGTCCGCCACCGTTTGATACAATTCTACGAGGGTTTCGCCCGCGCGCTTCGAGGCCAGCAGCAGCGGCAATTGGAACCTGCCCCGCGGACCGCTTAAGTGGCTTGAAATACGCACAAGATTTGTGAGTAAGCAGCCCATGCATCGAAAGTTCATTCCATGGTTCTTCGCCGCGATCGGTTTGTTATCGTGTAGCGACTCACTGCTGGCCCTGGCCAAGCCACATGTTGAAATGGAAGTGATTTTCGAGCCGGGATTGGCCGGCAACACGATGGCGCAAAAGTGGACGAAGGTACTCGGCGATTTGGGCTTGGGCAGCGTACGCTTTCGGGCACTGGAAAATGGCGACCAAATGGGAATCGCCACGCAAGGAACCGGCGACACGGCGGTGTATGAAGTCACGGCCCAATTAAACAGCCATGGCGCATTAATCACTCCCGGTGGGCAATTTACGCTTTCCGACACCGCCAAGCTCAAACAATGGCTCGATCAAGTGGCAGCCGGCGGCGGCAAGCCTGGCGGGCAATCCACGGCCTTTGGTCTGTCGGCCAAGCAATTCGACGACGTGAAACAGGCGCTAGCCGTCCCCATTGGTTTTTCCACCAAAGGGTTGCGGCCGGAGAAAGTAATCGAGCGCTTGCAAACCGCGTCGGCGCTGCCGTTGACCATCGATCTGCCGATTCAAAAGGCGCTGGCCGCCGATGATGCCGTGCGCGACGAACTGCAGGGTCTTTCCTTGGGCACGGCTTTGGCGGCCCTGACTCGGCCAGCCGGTGGTGCGCTGCTGCCCCGAAATGGTCGCAATGGGCTGGAGTTGAAATTGACCACAGCCACAGCCAGTGGCGAAATGTGGCCCATTGGTTGGCCGCCGGAGGAGCGCGACGAATCGAAAGTCGTGCCCAAGCTGTTCGAATTCACGCCGGTCGAAACCGACGGCTCGCTTTCGGCAGGCGCGGCGATCGATGCCATTCAAGCCAAACTGGCCGTTCCGTTTTTGTTCGATTACAACGGCTTGGTGCGCAAGCGAATCGATTTGAAAAAACCGGTCAAAGTGACCGCCGGGAAAACATACTTCCGCCGTATTTTAGATCGCGTGTTGTTCCAGGCCGGACTGAAAGCCGAAGTTCGCCTCGATGACGCCGGTAAGCCGCTCGTGTGGATCACGCCATTGTGAATCGCAGATTTCACCACAGAGACTCAGAGGCACAGGGCGGCCAGCGTTTTGAATTTAGGATTTATGATTTTCAACCACTAAATCGCTTTTCGAATTTCTCGAATCCCAAATCGTAAGTCTGACGTCATCTTCTTCGTGACTCCGTGCCTCTGTGGTTAAAGCAATTCATCCAGTTCGTCGACGAGCTTGCCGAAGTGCTTGAGGGCTGTTTCGACGGGTTCAGGTTTTTCCATGTCCACGCCGGCAACGCGGAGCAAATCGAGCGGGAATTCCGAGCAGCCTCCTTTGAGGAACCCCAGGTAGGCATCCAGTTCGCGCTGGCCGCCGTTCACCACCCGCTGCGAAAGCGCAATCGCCGCCGACAAACCGGTGGCGTATTTGTACACGTAAAACGCTCGGTAAAAATGCGGGATGCGGAAAAACTCCAGCGTCAAATCGTCGTCGATGACAAAATCGGGGCCGAAGTACAACTTGAGCAGCCCGCGGTAAATCTCTTTGAATTTTTCCACCGTCAGTGGCTCGCCGGCTTCGACCGTGGCATGGGTGATTTTCTCGAACTCAGCGAACATGGTTTGGCGGATAATGGTACCGCGAATGGCGTCAATATCTCGATTGATGAGAAATGCCCTTTCATCATCGCTTTTGGCGTTCTCCCTGAGGTGGCGGCTCAGCAGTTGTTCGTTGAACGTGCTGGCTACTTCGGCCACAAAAATGGTGTAGTTGTAATACTGATACGGCTGGTGCTTGGCCGAGTAATAACTGTGCATCGAGTGGCCCGCTTCATGCGTCAGCGTAAACACGTGATCGAGCACCTCGGGCTGGTAGTTCATCATGATGTACGGATCGCCCGTGAATGTGCCCGAGGAAAACCCACCGCTTTGCTTGCCTTGGTTGGGATAGCGGTCGCACCAGCCGTTGTTCAGGCCACGACTGAGCGCGCCGCAGTAATCGTTGCCCAGCGGCGCCAGCGACTCGAGGATCACTTTCACCGCTTGGTCCCACGTATGGTGTTTTTCCAGTTCGTTCAAAATCGGCACATAGGTATCGTAATGATGGATGTCGGGCAGTTTCATTTTGCGCCGTCGCAAATCGACGTAGCGGTACAACGCCGGCAAGTGCTTGTGGACGGCCGCGATCAAATTGTCGTACACGCTCGCCGGCATGTTGTCGTGAAACAGGGCGGCGCCCAAGGCGCTTTTGTAGCCACGGGCCTTGGCATAATAAACATCGCGCTCCATTGAGCCGGCCAAGGCGGCCGCCAGCGTGTTTTCGTGTCCTTTGTACTGGGCATAGTACTGATGAAATGCCGCCTTGCGGACATTGCGCTTGGGCGAATGCAAAAACACGGAGAACGTCGCGTTGCTCAACTCCACCTGCTGACCTTTTTCATTTTTCACCAGACCGAATTTCAAATCGGCATCGGCCAATTGGCGAAACACGTTATTGGACGTCTCCGACATTTCGGCCTGCATGGCCAGCAGTTTTTCTTCACCGGCGGTCAGCGTGTGCGGCTTGTAACGCAGCAGCCGCTCCAAGCTGACGCGATGCGGCGCTAATTCCTTGGCGGCCAGAAACTTTTTCATGGTGCCCGTGGGGATGGCCATAATTTCCGGACGAATAAAACTCGCCGCCTGACCAGCCCGGCTGGCCGCATTGCGGTACCGGCCGATCATCCGTTGATAGGTGCTGTTGGCGGTATCTTCGGCCGTTTTCAAAAAAGCGTAGGTGCCCAGGCGTTCTCCTTCGCAATCCAGGCGAATGTCGAACTCCAAGCACTCGGCCAGCGATTTGGCGCTTTCTCCCAAGCGGTCGGCGAATTTTTCATAACCGGGAATTTCACGCTCCCATTTTTTGAACGACGTTTCCCACGCCCCGTCTGATTTGCATAAGCTGCCCAAATTCCAGCAATCGGACGGTTTCACTTTGCTGCGCGGCGGAAGTTGTTTGATTTTCGACATAGGTGAACACGTAGACGAATTGAAAAATGAAAATGTTTAGCCGCGACTCGACAGAGGAGCGGTTGTGTCCTGTGGCATCACCAACGCCACAGAATGGTGCCCCACACCAAGCCGGCGCCGAAGCCGCACATCAAAATATTATTGCCGCGGCGAACGCGACCTTGTTGAACCGCTTCGTCCAGCGCGAGCGGAATACTGCCGGCGGAGGTGTTGCCGTATTTTTCCAAGTTGACGAACATTTTGCAGCGATCGATGCCTAATTCTTCCGCCGCAGCATCCAAAATCCGCACGTTCGCCTGATGTAGCACGACGAGGTCAATATCATCGGTCGAAAGCTTGGCGAAATCTAACACGTCGCGCACCGAGCGCGCAATTACCCTAACGGCCCATTTGAACACGCTGCGGCCTTCCATCCGCATGAAGTGCTCGCCGCGCTGCACGGTTTCCACACTGGCGGGACTGCGCGAACCGCCCGACTTCATATACAGCAAATCTTCGCCGGAGCCATCGGAACCCATGGCATAGGCAATTAGGCCCTGATTCTCCTCGCCGCGAGTCAGCAGCACCGCGCCGGAACCATCGCCAAATAGTGGATAGGTTTTTTTATCTTGCGGTTGGACGACGCGGGAATTGGCGTCGGCGCCAATCACCATCGCCAAGCGACTGCAACCGGTGGCGACAAATTGCGCACCGGTGACTAAGGCATACGTGAACCCGGCACAAGCAGCGGCAACATCGAACGCCGGGCAGCGCAGCTTGAGTTTGTTTTGCACTTGGGAGGCAGTGGAAGGAATCGGCAAGTCGGGCGAAAACGTGCCCAGCACCAGCAAATCGATGTCGCTGGCTGAAACGCCGGCGCGATCCATCGCTTTGCGCGCCGCCGCCACAGCCAAATCGCTGGTGCACATGCCCGGCGGTGTATGACGCCGTTCGCGGATGCCGGTCCGCTGCAAAATCCACTCCGGATCGCAGCCATACTGGGCCAAATCTTCATTCCGCACCACCAGCTCTGGCACGTAACTTCCGGTGGCAATCGCTTGCACGCCAACGAGCCGCCGTAGCGGAGCTTTCAAGTTTTGTTCAGGAGCGTCGGCCATGTGCGGATAAGTAGTACGCGGTAGGCAGTAGACGGTTGTTTAGAATAATATTGTTCAATTCGTTTACGGTTTAGCCCCGACACGAAGTGGGATGGTGCTGTCCGGCCGGTCACTTCTCCGCCATTGCCGTCTCAATCCAGCGGCGTTCCGCGTGCGATTGCAACACCGCATCGGCCACAATTTGCGAATTCAATCCGTCGTAAAAACTCGGCACGGCGTCGCGCCCCTCGACAATCGCCGACACAAACTCCCACATTAAATCGTAACGAAACACGGTGGCTGGTTCTCCTTGGCGCGGGTCGCGCGGGCTGTCTGCCGGTTTCAGGAACTCGGCCGGCACCGGCTGTGGCGCCAAGTCGCTGCCAGTTTTCCCCAAAAGAATTGTATTGGGCAAGTGCAGTTGATACACGGCGCTGGCCTCCGACCCGTTGATTTCCGCCCATTCGTGACCAAAGCCATTGCGTTCATAGCCTTTTGCTAGCGTGGTGCCTTCCCAGACGCCGGTGGCGCCGCAGGCAAATTCGCCCAACAAACTGGACCAATCGTCCACATCCGAGGGCGCACACGGCTGGCCATTAACGGTTTTCGTGCGCTCGGCAAATCGCGCCACGGCTCCGCACACACGGTCGAGGGGGCCAAGCAAGTCGATGGCAAAATCGATCCGGTGAATCGTCATGTCGAACAAATCGCCCGCGCCGGCTTTGTCTTTATATTGTCGCCAGGCCCAACTCGTCTCGGGCCAATCCAAGAATCGCTGACTGCGAAAATGCCGCGGCGTGCCTAGTGCGCCGGTTTTGACGAGCTGTCTCAAATAGCGCATGGCCGGGGCAAAGCGGTAGGTGAAAGCCGTCATGTGAACCACGCCGTTATCGCGCGCAGCCGTGTACATTTCTTTCACTTCGGCCGCATTTAGCCCCAGCGGCTTTTCGCACATGATGTGCTTGCCCGCTTTGGCCGTCGCCAGGGCAATCTGGCGATGCGTGAAGTTCGGCGTGGCGATGATGACGGCATCGATTTCCGGATCGGCGCAAATGGCTTGGTAATCGGTCGTGGTCTTGTCGATACCCCATTCTCGCTTGCGGGATTCCAGTAATTTCGGATCGGCATCGCAGGCAGCGACAAGTTTGGCGCGTGGATCCAGCCGGATGCCCGGCACATGATGGTAATCGCTCACCTTCCCCGCCCCGATAATTGCCATGCGTACCGGCGGTTTGGCAGAACGAATGGGCATGGGCAATTGGCAGTAGACGGTATGCAGCAGGCAGTAAGCAACTGATTCGCCGGCGAGCTAAATAGAATCTCGTAAGTTACGGGTTTTCCCAGCCCTTCACAAGACCCGCCACATTAATCCGGCAAAGCCCAACAGGTAGAACAAAAACGCGGCGAACACGCCAATCGCAAATCCGTTGTAGGTGTTCCGCAGCATGGTTCCCACTGCGGCTCCAAACGCCGCCGCGGCAACCGTCGAATAGACGAATCGCAGCACCATGAACGACTGCGTTTGAAATGGCTCGTACGGCGATTTAGCAAACGCCGCCACCGCGAATCCGCATCCGATGCAGAGAAAGAACACGATGACAAGCAGACGACCAAGGCTGAATTGAAACCACTTCATGACCGCACTGCTTGATCGTTTACTCTTTCTCGCTCGATTCCAGCACCGCCAAAAACGCCTTTTGCGGAATGTCGACGCTGCCGATCGATTTCATCCGTTTCCGCCTTTTCCGCTGCTGAGTGAAGTTTTCCTACAAGCCCAACGAAACTTTCAAACATTTGTCCACGTGGCCCATCATCGAAGCGGGCAACGAGCCAATTTTTCGGATGACGAACTGCGTGTCGACAGTCACCAAATTTCCGCATTGAACGGCCGAATCGAATAGCAGGCCTGACTGTGCACCGTCGCTGGTGGCAATGCTAATCAACAGTTGTGTCGGCTCGGACTGAGCGCGGACGACATTGCTCGAAATGGCCGCCACAATCGTATCGTTTAATCGTCGATTGTTGGCATCGTTCTGCACCACCAAACAGGGGCGCACTTTAGAGCCAGTTCGGTCGGAGAACAAATAATTGACCAGCACCACATCACCGCGGCGGACCTTCATGGGCATGCCTAAGAGCGATGTTCGTCATATCGATCGTAAGCGTCCATGGCCGGATCGTTCCAGCCGGCGCGCCGGCCCAATTCTTGAAGCTGAAATCGTTGTTCTTCAACACTCAGCGGTTCTTCTTCGAACAGCGGTTTTAATCTGCGATACAGGTCTTCGCTGACCAAAAAAAACATCTTGCCAGTAACGGGGTGCACCGCTTGCAGCGGCACATTTCCCTGCTCGTCGAGTGCCTTGGCAAAGTCGTCGCTTAATGGAATAGCCATACCGAAAGTGTATCACGACAGTGTGTGAAAGGCTAGCAAAAGTTGCTCATGGTTTACTCCTTATCCCCCGATTCCAGCACGGCCAAAAACGCCTTTTGCGGAATGTCGACGCTGCCGATCGATTTCATCCGCTTCTTTCCCTCGCGCTGCTTGGCCCATAGCTTGCGCTTGCGGGTGATGTCGCCGCCGTAGCATTTGGCGGTCACGTTTTTGCGCATGGCAGAAATGGTTTCACGGGCAATAATGCGGCTGCCGATGGCCGCTTGCAGCGCGATTTCGAACATGTGCCGATCGATTTCGGTCCGCAGCTTTTTCACGATGGCCCGGCCGCGCCGGTCTGCATCGCGCCGGTCGCAAATGATGGATAAAGCATCCACTTTCTTCCCGCCCACCAAAATATCCATCCGCACCAAATCGGCGGGCACGTACCCAATCAGTTCGTAATCCATGGTGCCATAACCGCGGGTTACGCTTTTCAGCTTGTCGTGCAGATCGTAGATGACTTCGGCCAGCGGCAGGTCGAAGGTGATCATCGCCCGCGTGGGGCCGAGATATTCGGTCCGTTTGTACGTGCCGCGGCGATCGGTGCACAACTGCATGACCGGGCCAATATATTCCACCGGCAGCACAAAGTTGACGCGCACCATGGGCTGGCGGAATTCCTCGATCTCGCCGGCATCGGGCACATCTTGCGGGTTGTGAATTTCCAACGTCTCGCCGGTGCGAGTCGTTAGTTGGTACGTCACGTTCGGCGCCGTTTGCACCAAATCTAAATCGGCCTCCTGTTCCAGCCGCTGCTGAATAATTTCCATGTGCAATAAACCCAGGAAGCCGCAACGGAAGCCAAAGCCGAGCGCCTCGCTGGTTTCAGGCGTGAATTCAAAACTGGGATCATTGATGGCCAACTTGCTAAGTGCATCGCGCAGCTCCTCGAAGTTTTCCCCATCGGACGGATACAATCCGCAGTAAACCATTCGCTGTGGCGGACGATACCCCGGCAGCGCCGGCGCGGCGTTGTCGCCGGGTATGGTGACGGTGTCGCCGATGTGAATATCTTTGATATCTTTGATGTTGCAGATCAAATAGCCGACTTCGCCGGCCACCAGTTTTTCCACCGCTTTGCGTTCCGGCACAAATTGGCCCAGCTCCAAAACTTCGTACGTGGCTTCGGCTTTGAGGAAGCGAATTTTTTGCCCTTTTTCGGCCGTGCCTTGCATTAGCCGCACGTAAGCAATGGCGCCGCGGTAATCGTCGTAGTGTGAATCGAACAGCATGGCTTGCAGCGGCGCGGCCGGATCGCCGGTGGGCGGCGGAACCCGGTGCACAATGGCTTCCAGCAATTCGGCGACGCCAGCACCCGTTTTACCGCTGGTGTGCAACACTTCGTCGGCCTTGATGCCCAACACTTGCTCCATTTCCAGCGTCACTTCATCGGGCCGAGCATTTTTAAGATCGACCTTATTCAGCACCGGCACGATTACCAAATTATGTTCCATGGCCGCCAAGGCGTTGGCCACGGTTTGAGCTTCCACGCCCTGAAAGGCATCGACCAACAGCACCGCCCCTTCGCAGCAGTTCAGGCTGCGCGAAACCTCGTAATGAAAATCGACATGGCCGGGCGTATCGATCAAATTCAGCTCGTACTCTTCGCCTTGATGCTTGTAGCGCATCGAAACGGCGCGGGCTTTAATCGTAATGCCGCGTTCGCGTTCAATCGCCATGTCGTCCAGCAGTTGCTCCTGCATCGCGCGCTTTTGGACGGTGCCTGTGAGCTCGATCAGCCGGTCGGCCAGCGTGCTTTTGCCGTGATCGATGTGGGCAATGATGCAGAAATTACGAATGTGGGCGTTATCGGGCATGGGGTGGATGGAGATTCAAAGGTCGATATTCAAACGTGGGAGCCGGGTTGTCCGCAGCCCGGTGCTTCGTCATTAAGCTGCGGCCGGCCGTCGCACTGGGGTGCGATCCATGGAAGGCATTACAAATTGTGTTGCCAAGACATCTTACGTGCAAACGCCGCTGGGGCCAACCCGTTTTTGCATCCCACCAGCGCTGCTTGTCTTGATCGGAGCTAGTTTATAAATCTTTGTCGCCGGTAATTGCGTTGAATGCACGGCAGGCATAAACTCAGCGTCATGAACGAAATCAAGCAACTCGAACAAGATATTCTGCAAAAAATCAACCAGCTCAACGAGCTGCACAAAAATGCCGCGCCCACTGTCGGAAACCCGCGGATTCGCCAAGGCCTTGATTGGGCCCGACGATCGGCTTCTCGGCTTTACGGTTTTTGGCGCCGAGGCCAGCGAAATGATGAACGTCGTTCAAACCGCCATGCTCGGCAACATGCCATACACTGCGCTCCGTGATGCCATTTTCACGCATCCCACCGCCGCCGAAGGCCTGATTGGCATGTTCTCCAATCCGCCGATTGTCCCATAGCGCAATTGAATTGCCGTCCGTCCACGATCATTGCGGCGCGAGAGGCTAACACAAAATCGAGTGCCGCATCGCCCCCACATTTCGCAAAGGCAGTATCGCGGCGAAATAATTTCATGGCGGATTTACTGGCTCCGCAATCGCACGCTGGTTGAGCTGACCCACTCATCGCTCGCAGAATCGTATCCATCATATTGGACTAGTTCCAAGCCGTACCAGGCTTTGAGTACCAGGGCGGGATACCACTGGCCGTCGGTTTGCCATTGCACGTCAACCTTGTCCCCTTGTGCGAATTGCGCCGGCTGGTAGGGACGGGTTTGTTCACGGCTAATCCATTCGTCTGCGGAATCGTCGAAGTGAACGTAATGCACCTCCACCTGATCTTCCTCGAGGTCGATGACTTTCGCCTTATACCACTTGCCGTTTGATTCAGCTTCAATCCGCTGGCCGACGCCAGGCTTCACTTCTCCTTCGACTGCGGCCAGACGCGCGTTTCGTGGGAAATTGTCGGCCGCCGCAAACATTGCTTTTTGCCCTTCGATAAAGGCCAACTGCAGCTCGGTATAGTGGGCCAGTTCGTCTAGTTCGATCACGTGGTCATCGTTCAAATCGACTTCCGGCTCGCCGCGCAAGCCGGCCAACAGGCAATCGCTGAACGTCCAATTTCCCGTGGACGTATTGTGCGAGTACGACGAGGTAAGCGTCGCATATTTGATGCGTGAATCCCGGTGTTGCAGCACGCCATCGTACAGGGCGCCCGAATGGCAACAATCGGCCAATAACAGCGCCCGATTACCATGAAAATGTTGTTCGATGGCGGCAAAAATGCTGGGCACGCTCCAGGCGCTCTCATAAGTTTCGCCGGCATCGTAATTGGCAAACCAAGTCTCGTTGGTATCCGCGTTTCGGCAGCCATGCCCGCAAAAATAAAACATCAGCAAATCGCCATGATGGGTTGCGTCGAGCAGTTTGCAAAAAGCCTGCTGGATGCGATTTTTGGTCGCCTCGGCATCGCACAAATAGACAATGCGATCCTCCGGCACGCCGACTTCGCGAAAGTATTCAACCAACTGCTGGTCGCGGCGATCCTTCTGGCATTCCGGAAACGAACTCCAAATTTCCGGATGCTGCCATTGGAGCAGCCCCACAATAAACACACTGGTGTGCTCCGGATTCCAATCTAGTTGGGGTTCCGCGTGTAATTGGCCGGCCGTAGTCCAAGCGGTAATTGCCGTCACGAGCGCGAGCCATCGGATGCGTTTCATCGCTAGAGTTCCGTGCAGGAATTTGGCAATCTCAATTCACTGCACAACTCTAGCACGCTCCTGCCACTTGGCCTGACCTAGGATCGCTGACGGAAACAGTTGCCAAACGGCTAAGTTGGCGCAAATATGCCTGCTCGTGCTGCGCGAGTATCGCTCCCACTGGGCAGGTGTTTTAAGACCGGCTGATTTGACCCGGCGGCACAATGTGGCCGCGGCGCAACAGCTTGAGCGTATAAATAGTCGGTGGGCACAAGCGGCGACGCACGGCGTCGGCAATCGCCAGCGCCACAATCACGGGCAAAACGACGTTGTAGTCGCGCGTCATTTCGAACAGCATGACAATGGCCGTCAGCATCGCGCCAGTGGCACTGCCAACCATGGCGGCCATGCCGACGACGGCCATCGCCGGCGGCGAAAGCTGAAAGTGTGGAATCCATTGAATCGTAATCGCGCCCAGTGCTGCGCCTGCCGTTGCGCCCAAATACAACAGCGGCGAAAACACGCCTCCCGAAGCGCCCGATCCTAGCGTCCAACCTGTGGCCAGCAGCTTGGCGACGACCAAAATGCACAGCAACATCGGTGCGGTTAGCGTGCCGTGCAATACGTTGTCAATCGTGGCATAGCCAACGCCTTGCACGAAATAATGCCCACCGCCATCGAGATTCGCCGTTTTGGTCATCAGTGCGTACATCAGCACGCCCAAGCCCAGCATGCCCAGCATGTGGCGGGTGTAATAATTGCCCGGCAGCCAATCGAAGCCATCTTCAAACCAATACACACAGCGCACAAACAGGGCGGCCAACAATCCGAACAGCAATCCGGCCACGACGAGCACCGGCACCAAATCGAGGTGTTCCAGCGTAAAATCCGGCACGCGCAACTCCGGCACGTTGAAAGCTGGAAACGTGCCGAAGCACAGCCTGCCAATGTGGGTGGCCACAATCACCGCCAGCGCCACGGGAAACAACGTGGCCGCGCTAACGACGGGCAACAACAACTCCACGGCGAACAAAATTCCGCCGACGGGCGTGTTGAATGTAGCGGCAATGCCTGCCCCGCCGCCGGCCGCAATCAACGTGATGCGCTGCGTGGCCGTCATTTTGACGACTTGTCCCAGTGTCGAGCCGAAGGCCGCGCCAATTTGAATAATCGGTCCTTCGCGTCCCACCGAGCCGCCGCTGCCAATCGACAAGCCCGAAGCCAGCGATTTCACCGCCGCCACAATGGGGCGAATGATGCCTTTGTCGTAATTAATGGCGTCGATCACTTCCGGCACGCCATGCCCTTTGGCCTCGGGCGCAAACTTTTGCACCAACCAGGCCACGCCCACGGCGCCGATCACGGGCACAAAAATCACCAACCACGGGGCGTCGGAAATCCAAAACGGCGGCGTGTGTTGATTGGCGTCGTACGAGAGCGACAGTTTTCCTAAAAACAGCAAATTGTGAAACAAGCTAATGAGGGCGCGAAAGAAAACCGCGCCCAAGCCGGCAATCAGACCAACCGCCAAGGCCAACCCGGCCACCAGCGTGCCGCTACGCGGAGGCGGTTCAGGCTGCGGCGGCTGCGTAGAAGGGAGTTCAGACTTCAGCAGTTCAGATTTCGCGGGTTGAGACTGCGGAGTTGGCTGGCCGGCAGCAGCGGGTTGCGTGTGAGGTGCGTCCATTCCAAAAACTACCTGCGGCATCCTTGCGGATAAAAGCCGGGCTAGGGGGCAACGACCGGCAGGCCCTGATGAAATTCAATTTTGCTGGGTTCGCCGGACGGAGTCCAGGTGGTCCACACGCCATCCATTTGCCCATCGACAAAGCGGCCTTCCATTTCTTTTTGTCCGTCAGAGTACCAGAAAGTCCACAAGCCTTCTTCCCGACCGTGATCGTAGCTGCCCAAGCTAAGCTTGTTGCCGTTGGGATGATATTGAATCCAGGGGCCATGTCGCTGGTCATCGAGCATAACACCTTGGGTTTCCATTTTGCCATTGTGGTGCCAACTGATCCACAGGCCTTCCCGCATGTCGTTGATGTAACTCCCCACGGTTTGCAGCACGCCGTCTTCGTAGGTATATCGCCACGATTGACCGCGGGGAAACTCGCCGTAGTCGGTATATTGCCGGCCGTTCAGACCGTGGCTTTCCGCCCAGGGGCGCGGATCGTGCACAATCATTACATCGCCTGGTTGGCGAATTTTATTGAAGTACGCCTGCAAGATGCTGTGCGAAGGGGAGAGCGGAAAATTCACTTCTTCGTAACCCATGAAGCCCACCGTTTTGGGCTCCTCGCCCGGCCGATATAAAACGGCAAACGGATTGTTCGGCACATAGATGCAATAGGAAAGATACGCCGCAATGCCGTTCACATAGTACGCGGCAGGCAAGAGTAGCACCGCCAGCGTGGCAATTTTCGCCACCCAATTGCTCTTTCGGAAAGTCACCAGGCGCGATTCGCGCCACGGCAAAATCAGAGCAAACCCCGCCAGCGCCAACATCATATTCCAGCCCAGCAAATTGCAGTGCGGGCCCAAGCAATTCCAAATGATAATGCTCGTGTGCATGCCCAACGCTGCAATTGCCACCACCCAGCGAGCACGCGGCACGAAGCACAATATTCCCAGCGAAACTTCCGTGACGGCAATCACCCAACCCAGCGCCATGCCAAAGCCATGCGAAGTCCACCAATGATGCTCGCCCGGAAAAAAACGAAGCAAATCGTTGGGAATCACTTCGGAACGAAAACCGGGCATGCCGTCGGGCTTGATAAAGTCGATAATCAGTTTGTGAAAGCCGGCCCAAAACCATAGCGCAATCAAATTGGCGCGCCCCACCAACTGCGCATTCACGCCCGGCAGGGTGGCCAACATCAAAAACCATAACACGTAATGCGGTTGCAGGCGAGTTCGATCAAAAAACACACTCGCGACCAATAACGTGCCAAGCGCTGCCAGGCCCGCGCGTGGAAAAATCAAAATCGAAAGAATTGCCGCCACAATGAGCCAGCCGAAATCGATTTGCGGCAGACTGTCCCACACCGGCAGCATGGGCGCAAGCTGCGAATCACTGGGCCGTGTTTCCCAGGCGTTGGAATTGGCCGGCGTAGCAAACGACCACGGATGCCAGTTCGGATCGGAGCGATCTTGCCACACATTCCAGGTAACCGCCACCGTGTACAACGATGCCGCCACCAACAGCCAGCGATAAGCCACCAAGTACCATTGCGGCCCGCGCGGCAAGGGAATCGCCGTGGCGAAATGCGCTAGCCCAGCCGGCTTGGCGTGTGCGGAGAAAGTAGACGGCGGTTGTTCGACGACCAAAGGCATACGCAATCACACGGTCAGTGGAGTCAGGATCGGTAGCAACAAAACCAGCGCACAGAGATCGTCGCCCCACAAGCCTCCAAGGCATGGCTTTTGGACCTACATCTCTATTTTGCTCGGCAATCGCCACTCGTACATGGCTTTCAACTCAAAAATACCCTCTTTTTCTTGCTTTGCCTAAAGCCCCTTATTATGCTGGAAATTGCGTAAATTGAACGAAACTTCGTGTCTTCCTGCTCGTGATCTTCGATGCCTTCGTGGTTTGCAAGGTTCTTTGCAGCCGGGCAACATTCAGGCGCCAAGACAAGCGGCCGCTAGACACATATTCCCAAATCAAAGACACGCTCCCATCTGGGCCTCGACTTGACTTCAATCTCGCGATGTTGGGTGGGAGCGTACCGGACACTTTCGTAGCACGCCATTAGGGAGAAACGGCACATGCCTCGCTCTTGTTTGCAACGGTTTTATCGTTCGGTCTGGCTGTCGGCATGGGTGGCGGCGGGTTGCCTGCTTGTGCAGATTGAATCTGGCCATGCGCAAACCACCAGCACCACATCCACTTCCACCTCGACCACGTCCACTTCGACCAGCTCAACCAGCACCAGCACGAGCGCCAACCTCTTCGGCGCGGCGGGTGTTGTCGTCGATGCCAATGGTGTGTTGCGGACCGAAATGTTTCCCGATGTCACCGGCCAACTGGCGCGGCAGCGCATTGCCGCCGCCCGCGCCGTACTGGCGGCGACCAATCCCAACGTCGTGAAGCCCAGCCCGCTGCGCAAAATTTCGCTCAATCGCCTGGAAGCTGCCTTCAAGCAGCGGCAAGATACTGGCCTGCCTGTCAGCGAAGAAATGAAATACCTCGCCGGCCTGACGCGCCTGCAGTTCGTCTTCTACTATCCCGATACGAAAGATATCGTCATCGCCGGGCCGGCCGAAGGCTGGATGCCCGATCAAGCGGGCCGCGTGCGCGGCCTGAACTCGCTGCGCCCCGTGATCGAGCTGGACGATTTGGTTACCGCCTTGCGGGCTTTCCCGCCGCAGGGTAAGCTGACTTCGCAAATTAGCTGTTCGATCGATCCTACGCAGGAAGGGCTGGCGAAAATGCAGCAATTTCTGCGAGATGTCGGCTCGCGATTCTCCGCCGAAAATGCCCAAGGCGACGCGCAGTACATTATCTCCGGGCTGAAAGAAAACCTCGGCCCGCAGCAAATTCACATCAAAGGCGTGCCGGCCGATACGCACTTTGCACAAGTACTGGTCGAGGCAGACTACCGCATGAAGCTCATCGGCATCGGCCTGGAGCATCCACCCATAAGGCAATTGATTAGCTGGGTCGATCGCGTGAATCCCGTGGCAGTCAACCGCAATGCGTTGCAGCGCTGGTTCTTTGTGCCCGAGTATGAATGCGTGCGGGAAACCGCCGACGATTGCGCGATGGAGCTGCAAGGCAACGGCGTGAAGTTGGTCAACGCCGACGAGGTTGTTGCCCCCGATGGAACCCGCGCTCCGTCCACCACCATCGACGGCGCCAGCCGCGCCTTTACCGAAGGCTTCACGAAAAAATACGCGGAGCTGGCGGCCGTTTCGCCGGTGTATGCCCAGTTGCGAAACTGCATCGATTTAGCCGTCGCCGCCGCCTTCATTCAAGCCAAAAATTATTACGGCAAGTCTGGCTGGAACATGCCGCTGTTGGGCGAAGAAGGCGTGTATCATGTCGAAACGCTTGTCGCTCCGCAGCAAGTTGATTGCATCGTCAATGGCCTGTGGCGCGGACATACCTTGATGACTCCCATCGGCGGCGGCGTGAACATTCAGCCCCGCAAAGCTCTTGCCCCCGACAATCTGCTGCACGATGACGACGGCAAAGTCGGCCAGGCGCACGATCAGGTCGATCTGAAAAGCCTGAAGCCCGACCAGTGGTGGTGGGACTAGTGCGGGCAGAATGACGAATGGCAAAATCCCAATGACCAATGGTCGTTGGATTTGCCCACATTGGTCATTGGTCATTCTCTCCTCTGGACCAGCACCACGCGCAAATCGCACGCGTTGGTTTGCGTCGGTCCGGTTTGAATCAATCCGCCCAGCGGCTCGAAAAAGTGGTAAGCATCGTTGCGGCGGAGAAAATCGGCCGCGTTTAATTCGCGGCGTGTTGCTTCCCTGGCAGTGTGCGAATCGATCATTGCTCCCGCGGCATCGGTTGGGCCATCTTCGCCATCGGTGCCGCCGGAAAGAATGACAATTCCGTTGGCTGCCGTGTCAGTATTTTGCGCGTTCAACTCTTGCAGCCGCACTAGCGCCGCCAGCACCGTTTGCTGATTGCGGCCGCCTAAGCCGCGCTCCGCTTCCGCAACCAGTTGAACCGTCCCTTCGCCGCCGCTAATTAAACAGTTGGTTCCTGGCGTGCCGCGCATGTGTATGGCCATCTCGGCCAGGTGCCGGCCAATGGGCTCGACCGCTCCTTCCGGCTTCCGCGCGCAAGTCAGCGCCTGAATATATCCCAGCCGCTCCGCTTGTTGCCCGGCCGCATCGACCGCCATGGCATTGTTGCCGATGATGAAATTCTGCACCGTACAAGTTGGTTGATCTAGTTGGCCTTGAGCGCTCGCTTTGCGGCTTAGCGCCTCGAACACCGCCGCTGGCACGCCCGCTTGCCGGGCCGGAAATTTCTCCAGCACCGCCAGCGCTTCTTGCGGCGTGGAAGTGTCCGGCGCCGTCGGGCCAGAGGCAATTAAATCCAAAGGGTCACCCGGTATATCAGAAATGATGAGCGCAATCATCCGGCTGGCACGACAAACTCGCGCTAAGCCGCCGCCTTTAATGCGGCTGAGTTGCTTGCGGACCGTATTGAGTTCGGTGATGTTCGCTCCGGCCGCGCTGAGAAATCGCGTGACCGCTAATTTATCGGCCAGCGAAATGCCTTCCGCAGGCGCCGGCAACAAAGCCGATCCGCCGCCGGAAATAAGCGCAATGCACAAATCGTCCGGACCCAACGACGAGACCATTCGCAAAATTTCTTCCGCACCCGCCACTCCTTCCGCCGTCGGCTCATTGATTCCCGCCGGCCGCGCCGCATGCAAATGAATCCGCCGCATCACTCCCTCTCCCCTTGCGGGAGAGGGTTGAGGTGAGGGGTACTGCCGCACACAATCCGCCGGCACATTCACCCAACCCACAAGCTGCTTCTCCTCCATCAGCGATTGGCCCAAAATTTCCTCGAGCGCCGCCGCCATTCCCGCCCCGGCTTTGCCCGCCCCCACCACGGCGATCCGCCGCACTGAATTCAAATCAAGCCGCTCAAATTCTTCTGGCGCTTCATAAGCCGCATTGCCAATGACCAGCGTGCTTCCCTCCACCCGCACCGCCGTGTGCATCAGCCGCTCACTCCGCACCGCTTCCAAGCCGGCTTGCCAAATACGAAGTGCATCCGCACGAAGTTTGGAGCTGTCTTGCGTCATGGAATAAACGCCCAAAACATTTAGCCCCGGTGAACACCCCCGGGGCAATACTGCATCCATCAGGCGTGAACTGGAGCTGCTCCCGCAGCCTCACTCGTACCCATAGCGCTCAAAATAATCTCCCCAGCGACGGCGGATTTCGCTGCGCAGCTCCGGCTCGAATTCGTGCTTGTTGGTTTTGTAATCTTTCTGGGAGCCGACATGGGCTTGCATCAAGGGCGCGACCTTGTCGAAATCGCCCAAATTCAACTGCTCGTAAATTTTGCGAATTTCGCCCAGCGGATCGCGGACCAGGTCTTCGTACTTCAACTCGCAAATTTGATTGCTGGGAATGGCAGCCCGCTGCTTGTTGAACCCCCGATACATCCGCTCGAAAGTTGCCAGAATGTACTCGTCTAAATTTTTGTGATTGGGGTGTTGAAAACTTTGCGCCCAATCCAAGGCTACCCATAGCCGCCGCGTGCTGGGGAAAACATCGTAGGGGTCGCGCACAATATGAATGAATTTCGCTCCGGGAAACAGCCGGGCCAGCTCTTCGATGCGGCCCGTGTGCGGCGGCGATTTCATCATCAACTGCTTCTGTTTTTTGAAAGTCAGAATTTGAACAAATCGCCGCAGATCGAATCTCCAGCGCTCTAAATCATCCCCCGCGCAACCTTCCATGTCGAGAAACTCGTTGAAAGGCGGCGGCTCGTTCGGAAATGCACAGCGATAATACGGCGTAGGCCCACCCATCGCCACAATGGCAAACTCATCTTCCTGCGGCCGATACCAGCCCATCGGCATGTTGTCCATCGGTCGTTTGCGCGGCAATAGGGGCCACAGCAAAATGGGGGCAATCCAGCCGGAAATCAGCAGATGATTTGGCTCGTAGCATTCGTAAAAGGTGGGATACGCAAATTGCGTATCGCGGACCATCAGTTCGTGCAAATAGGTGGTTCCGCTGCGCCAATGGCCGATGATGAACACCGGCGGATGCTTAATTTCCGTGGCGGCAATGCGACGACCATAAATCAGCCGCTGCAAAAAAGCCCCCGCCGAATTGATGACGGCGCACAGCGTAATAATTAGCGCCATGGCCATCCGCAGGGGATGAATGCGGAACCGGCCCCGCGCCAACATCCGCAGCCAATCGCTCATACACATGCCGTGCCAGAACCGTGGCGACCAGAAGTGATAAGTATTGAGCTTCAGCTTTTTTTTAAGCGGCTTCGATGGTTGAATGCCTGTGGACATGGAAAGCCTCTGTAACAGAATGCGAATCGTCCATTGTAGCCCAAGCTTCGTTGCATGGCATCCGGGGATTGAAGTGCCTGCAAGCATTTGCGAAACTACAAAACTTCAAAATTCAATCGCATCTTTCTGTGCCCGGCCTATGAAGTTCTTCGCCTTCCACTTGATGCCCTGGGATCGCCTGCCGGCCGATTTTTCCACCAAGTACGAATCGGCCTGGACCTGGCTTCCCAACAGCATTTATGACCCCGAGCATGGGCACGAGCTGTATAACCGCTATCTCGACGAGCTGGTGCTGGCCGACGAGTTAGGCTTCGACGGCGTGTGCATCAACGAGCACCATCAAAACGCCTACGGCACCATGCCCAGCCCCAACTTAATGGGCGCTATTCTCGCCCGGCAAACCAAGCGGGTGAAAATTGCCGTGATTGGTAACGCCTTGCCGCTGTACAACCCGCCGACGCGCGTGGCGGAAGAGTTCGCCATGATCGATGTGATCAGTGGCGGACGATTGATTGCCGGATTGGTGGTGGGCGGCGGCCCGGAATATTACAGCTTCACTATTAATCCGACGTACGCCCGCAGCATGTATTCCGAGGCGGTCGATTTGGTGATTCGAGCCTGGACGGAGCCGGGTCCGTTTGAGCATTACGGCAAGCACTGGAAACTGAAGTACGTGAACCCGTGGCCGCGGCCGCTGCAAAAACCGCATCCGCCGATTTGGATTCCCGGCGCCGGCAGCAAGGAAACCATTGAATACGTGGCGGCCAAACGGTGGAGCTACATGGGCATTCCATATTTCCACATCGATTTCTTCCAGCGCAACTTCGACATGTTTCGCCAATGCGCCCAAAAGAACGGTTACACGGCTGATCCAGAGCAACTGGGCTGGCTGCTGCCAATTTACGTGGCCGAAACCGACGAAAAAGCCTGGGCCGAATACGAAAAACATCTCTGGTACTTCGCCCACAATCTGCTGCGCGGCCTGACGATTTTGCCGCCAGGCTATACCAGCGCTCAATCGATCGCCGTCATCGGCCGGGCGAAAGAAAAATTCTTGAGCAACGTGAAGACCCGCGAGCAAGTGGAGCAGGGAGCGTATGCCGTGGTCGGCAGTCCGGCCACGGTGCGCGATCGGCTGAAAGAGCATGTGCAACGGCTGGGCGTCGGCAATTTGCTAGGCTTATTCCAATTGGGCAGCCTGCCGGCCGATTTGACGAAGAAAAGCATGACCCTATTTGCCCATGAAGTATTGCCGGCCCTGCGCAAAGACTTGGAACCCGCTGCGATGGCAAAATAAGAAATTGAACCGCAGAGACGCAGAGAAAACAATTCAAGACTTTCATAAGGAAGCCAGGAATCCATGAAAAGCAGATTTTTCGAGTTTTGTCGAAAGAATAATTCCGTTCCTGTCTTCCTGGATTCCTAATAAAATCCTCTCTGCGTCTCCGTGTCTCTGCGGTTAACTTGATTTTCCAATGACACAAATCCCCAATCAAACCGATTTCGTGACCGTGGCCGGCAAGAAGACGCAAGTCATGCGCGGGGGCAAGGGTCCGCCATTGGTTTATTTGCACAGCGCCGGCGGCGAAATGGATTGGACCGCCTTTCACGACGGATTAGCGCAGCACTTCAGCGTGATTGCTCCGGCACATCCGGGCTTTGCGCTTTCCGAAGGGCTGGACCAAATCGACAGCATGCAAGATTTGGCCTGGCACTATGTCGATCTGTTTGAGCAATTCGATTTGCGCGGCGTGCCGGTCGTCGGCTTTTCGCTGGGCGCGTGGCTGGCAGTGGAGTTGGCGATTTTGCGGCCCGAGCTCGTTAGCAAGCTGGTGATGGTGGACGCCGCCGGACTGCACGTTCCCGATGCGCCAATGGCGGAGTGGTTTATTGACGATCTGACGAAATTGCGGAACATGTTGTTTTTCGATCCGGCTGGCCCGGTGGCGCTGGAAGTTGCCCCGCTGGAACCTTCGGAAATTCAACTGCTCATGTTTTTGCGGGCCCGGGAAGCGACGGCCCGCGTGGGTTGGAATCCGTACCTGCATAATCCGAAATTGCCGCATCATTTGCAGCGCGTGCAATGTCCGACGCTAATCATTTGGGGCCGGGACGACAAATTGATTCCGCTGGCACACGGCCGTTTTTATGCCGAGCAGATTTCCGGTGCGCGGCTGGAAGTGCTCAACGAATGCGGCCACATGCTGCCGTATGAAAAAACCGCTGACTTTGTTCGCCTGGTGGCGGAATTTGCCGGGCGTTGATCAGCTTAACCGCAGAGGCGCGGAGACGCAGAGAGGAATGGCAATCGATTTTTATCAGGAAGCCAGGAATCTATGAAAGGCAGATTTCTGAGCTCAGTCGCCAACAATAATTCCGTTCCTGTCTTCCTGCCTTCCTAATAAATTTTCTCTGCTTCTGGTGTGGTTCAAAAACGATTTCAGCGTTTGCCGTTTTTTCCACTGTCATATTTAGCGGCCAGTTGGGCGAAATTTTGAGCTTCGTTTTTGTGCCCCAGCGCTTCGTGCATGAAGGCCAGATTGCCGTACGGAATGGCGAGCGATTTTTCGTCGACCAGATTGCGCTTCACCGCCTCCTGAATGTGTTGCACGCCGGCATCGGTCAGTTGCAGCGCAAAATCATGGTTGCCATCGTTCCAGTACGAAATGCCCATGCTTACCAGCCACTCGCCATAATGGCCCTGCTGGTTGCGAAGCGTCGCTGGAAGGGGACGGTCCAACAGCGGGAATGCCTTTTCGTACCACGCGATGGCGGTCTTATGATCGTTCCGCTGCAAGGCATGCAGGGAACCCATGCGGTAATACAGCCAGCCGAGACGGAAGACATCGGCGGGCGTTTCGCGACGCCCTTTCGCGCCCGTTTCCAAATATGTGATGGTCAGCGCGGTGTTAGGTAGCGCATGCTGCACCGCGCCGTGCAATTCGTCGGCCATGAGCCCATCGGCTAGCGCAATTCCCAGAGTCCATTGCAGGGCGTCTTTCGTCCACGGATCGGTGGCAACCTGAATCAGCGGTTTTCCGGTTTTCAACGCCATCCGCGCCCAGGGGATAGAATCGACCTTGCCGTCGGCCCCGGCGCAGGCCCGCAAAGCGCCGAGAGCCAAATGCAATCGCAAGCCGGGATCTTCATCCTCATGGGCGATAAAATCGTCGACGTATGCCTGCGCCCGCCCAAGCCACTTCGGCACGGCCGTTTCTTTTTCCTGCCAAAAGCCGCAAGCAACGTCGTGGGCTACGGCCAGATGCGCGTCGATCAAAATCAGCTTGGCGGCGCGGCGCACGAGCAGCCGCTTATCAATCGACAACGGGTCGGCTAATTTAATCGCCGTCTGATGATGCTCCAGGGCCGATTTGTAATCGTGCACCGGCGAATCCGCCTCAATGTCGCCCAGCTCGCACAGCGCCCGGGCCTTGATTTCGTTGGCCAGGTTGGTGGCGGCCATCACATTCTTGATTTCCTGCGCCGCATCGTTGTAATGCCCTTGCTGACTCAAAATTTCGGCGTGCGTGAGATGATATAACGGTTGCTTTGGGCTGATTTCTAACGCCGCTTCCACGTCATCGGCGGCTTCATCGTAGCGTGCCAAAATGGCCATCAGCCGGCCACGCAGCCATAGTGCTCTGGCGTTTTTGGATTGATGTGCAAGCACGTAATCCAAATCGGCCAGGCTGGCGCGCGTGTGAGATTGCAATTCCACTTCCGCCCGCAAGGCAAAGGTAGAGAGGTCGATTTTATCCAGCACGACGTGCGAAACCCGCTTGCCGTCGGGCGTAATGCTAAACAGCACGCCTCGTTCCGGATAAGCCTGGCCCAGCAGTTCGCCGGAATCGTCGGGAACATCCACGGGACGGACATCGGTTAATTGCAGTTGCTGCGCCAGAACATCGGTGGGCACCGCTTGATCCAGATCGATGACAATCGAACGCACTTTGCCGTCGGCCACGGTCACTTCCACGTGCGGAAATGTCGGCCGTGTGAAATGGAGCACGGTTTGATTGTCGTCATGCGAAACTTCTTCGCCCTTGCCCCACTTCTCGGTCAATTGTTCCATCGTGGTGACGCCCGGCTGCACGCCGCTAAAACTGGCGGGCTCGACCGGGCCGGTGGGCCGGGAGGGTGGATCGTCAAACGTCGTCGCGAAAATGGAAGCCGATGGATCGGAATCTGTCGCGGGCGCGCCGCTGGTGCTGGTTTCCTCTTCGGAAAATTTTCCATCGGTTGCGCTGGAAGCGTTCGCGGCCGGCTCGGCAGCATTCTTCGCCGGCCCTTGAATCGCCGGACTATGAGCTGCTGCGGGCTTCGCCGGATAATTTAGCTGGTGCGCCGAAACATCTTCCAGCGACCTTATCGACGGCGGCAGTTCTTGCGGTGTTTGGTTGCTGTCTACGGCGCCGCTAGCGCTGTCGGTGGAGGAATCCATCGCCGAACTGTCGGCGCCGCAGGCAGGACCGCCCCAGCCGAATGCCCAAACTGCTAGGAGCAAAGCCAGCAACTCGATTCCATTTTTTCTGGCGGCACGAAAGCGAGCGAAGTTATAAAACATCGCGTGTTCCTCCCTGAACACTCTCGATGAGCGTTAATCAATCGGTTTGTGTACAGTTTTCCGGCGCGCAACCCGCGCAGGCGGCAAAGGATAGCGAGGCTACCACACGCGGTCCAGAGCAGTCGTGGCTAGCCGCTTCTTCAATTCGGCGTTTCCTCCGGCGACAGCAATGCCAGCACGTGCGCTTTTGCTGTGCTCAAATTGCCCGTTTCCAACGCGTCGGCCACCGCTTGCAGCCGCTGGATTTGCTCGCTGGTGAACGGCAATGGCTCGCCAAATTTCGGCTCCTGGGGCACCACCTGGCGAATGATTTTTTCCACCAGCAAATCAAGCCCTTGCCCTGTAACTGCGCTCACTTGGATCGAATTTGGAAAGATGCTGCCAGGACGGTCGGGCGTTAACAGATCGCATTTATTCTGCACCAGAAGCGCCCTGGGCCAGGCATCCATCAATGCTCGCAGCTCCCCAGACCAGGATTGCGTGGCGTCGAACACCAGCAGCAAAGCATCGGCGGCAGAGGCTTGCTCCTGAGCCCGCGCCACTCCCGCCGCTTCCAGTGGATCGGCCGTGCTGCGCCATCCGGCGGTATCGCATAGCTCAATTGGCCAACCCGCCAGCGCGGTAAGCGCGGTCACCACATCGCGGGTTGTGCCCGGCTGATCGAACACAATCGCCCGTTGGTAACCGACCAGGGCGTTTACGAGGCTGCTTTTGCCTACGTTGGGCGGTCCAGCCACCACCACACGCCACGGTTTCGTAAGGTGCAGCCCCAGCGGCGCACGGTCCAGCAAGGTTTTGGTCAAACTTTGGGCGGCAGAAAGGCCGTCCGGGCCGTCGTTTATCGCGGCGAGAATTTTACACAGGGCGGTTTCCAGCGCGCCGTGATATTGATCGAGCAGTATTTCCGCCGTCCGAGTTGTAAGTGCTTCCACCAATGCAATTCGTGCCGCGGCGCGAATCGCAGAACTTTCGTGCTGACCGATATGCTCACGCCAGTCTTGTTCTTCCGCACCGGCGGCAATTAGATCGTCCAAAATTCGACGCACGGCTGCTGCGCCGCCATGACAATGCACTTCCAGGCCGCGTAAGTCTCGGCGGCAAACAATCACATCTTCGGCCGCTTGGCTTCCCCAGCGGCCATACACAATTTGCCCCAGCGGCCGATCGGCTAGTGCCCGCGCAGATTTTGGCTGAAAAAAACGCTGCACTATTTCCATCGCCAGCGGCCCTTCGACGGCCACCACGGCGACTGCTCCGCGGCCGGTGGGCGTCAGCATGCACGCCGTGGTTAACGTGCCGAGATCATTTCCCATGAGTTTCGTCCGGCTTCGCTAGTGCAATGCCGGCTAGCGCCAAATGTTCCACGTATTCTGCAGCCGGATCGATCTGCTCTGCCACCGATGGCGCTGCGCCGCCTGTGAGAAAAATCTGTGGCGGTTTCGCCGGGCGCGGAACCTGCTGAGATAGTTGCGTAATCAATTCGCGAATCGCCCCGACCGCGCCCCAAAACAGTCCGCTATGAATGGCGGCTAGGGTCGACGTGCCCAAGGCAGAGGGCGCGCCGGATAACTCTTTCAACGGGCTGAGTGGCAATAAGTCGGTGAATTGATCCAGTGCACGGGCCGACATGGCAATGCCCGGCAAAATGGCTCCGCCGCAAAATGTGCCGTCGGCAGCGATCAAATCGACGGTGATGGCGCTGCCTACGCCGATGGTAATTGCGGCCCGGTCCGGCTCGCGCAACTGGTTAATGGCCACCGCGCCAGCCAAGCGGTCAACGCCCACACGTTCCGGATGCTCCACCGCGGCAGAGATAGGCAAATCGGTGTTGGTCAACATCCGCACCGGCCAGCGATTTTGAATCCAGCCGGTAAGTTTCGCAGCCGCGGGGCGGTTTACGCTGGCAATCCACCAGGGCGTTCCCGTCGGCACATCGTTTAGCCATTGTTGCAGCGATTGCGGGTTCCAGTCGTCGGTGGGCATGGTGTGAGCGCGCAGCGGCGTTGGCAACCCCTTATGCGTCGTCTGCGAAGCACCAGCCAGTGCAGCAAACAGCCCCAGCTTGATGCGCGAGTTGCCAATATCGACGGCGATGAGCGATGGCATGCGAAACGGTAATCGTCAGGAGTGTGGAGTCAGTGCCGGCGTTATTTTTTCACTGCCAGCCTGTTTTTGTTCGCTCAACAGCTTTGTGATTTGCCACAGCAATTGATCCAGGCCTTCGCCGGTGACGGCGCTAATGGCCAATACCTCGCGCCCGATCTCGCCGGCGAGTTTGGCCCGCACTTCTTCAGCACCGGGGAGTTCACATTTGGTGATTACCGCAATTTCCGGCCGCGCGCCAAGCTCTGTCGAATAACGCTCCAGCTCGCTGCGGATGATGCGGTAGTTATTCAGCGGATCGGAACCGTCGACAGGCGCCGGTTCCACCAGATGCACCAAAATGCCAGCCCGCTGAATGTGCCGCAAAAATTCGTGCCCCAAGCCCACTCCTGCATGTGCGCCCTCAATCAACCCGGGCAAATCAGCCAGCACGAACGAATGATCGGACGTCAGATAAACAATTCCCAGATTCGGATACTTCGTGGTGAACGGATAATCGGCAATCTCCGGCTGAGCGCGAGACAGTCGAGCCAAAAGCGTGCTTTTGCCGGCGTTGGGTTTGCCGATCAGGCCCACGTCGGCAATCACTTTCAATTCCAAAATCAATCGGCGTTGTTCTCCTCGGCCGCCAGGGGTACATTCGCGGGGAGCGCGGTTGGTGGAGGTTTTGAACGCGGCATTGCCTTTGCCTCCCTTGCCGCCATGCGCGGCAATGACTTGCTGGCCGGGTTCCACCAAGTCTTTGAGCGCAAGACCGGAGCCGGCATCGATCACCACGGTTCCCGGTGGGACTAGCAGGATTAAATCTTCCGCGCTGCGGCCGAAGCAATCGCTGGATCCGCCCGGCTGGCCATGTTCGGCGCGCCAATGCTTGCGGTGCGCAAGCGCAGCCAAACTGTCAACGCCCGGCTGAGCGCGTAGCACCACGCTGCCGCCATGGCCGCCATCCCCGCCGTCGGGACCGCCGCGAGGAATGAATTTTTCGCGGCGAAAGCTCACCGCACCGTTTCCGCCGTTTCCGGCCGCAATTTCAATTTCTACTCGATCGACAAACATCAGTGCTGGGAGTCTTGTTTCAAAGTGATTGTGAGCCCGTAATTAGGCCGCTGGTGGTGCAACCATGAGGTAGTTATAGTCGAGAGACTTGCCGGTGTCTGCCCGCCGTATTTGGCCGGCCCGCCCGGGCGTTCTGTCCACAGTTTGCCGTTTGCCCAATCATGCTCCGAATTCGTTTCGTATGGTTTGCGTTGGTTGTTCTGGCTCTGTCGGGCTGCAGCAAAAATTCTTCTGCCACGCCGTCCGAAAATGCCGCGGCCGATCAGCTTCGCCAAATGCAGGCGGTCGCCATCGAGCAAGGCAATGCCGACTGGGGCTACTGGGGCCCGCAACCTTCAAAATACACCGGCTGGACGACGCACTCCAACCGCCTCATTCCCGTTTACATCTTTGGCATGGATCTTAACAGTGTGCGGGGCGAACACAGCGTGTACCGCAATTCGGAGCGTTTGCAGCAATTATACGGCTATCTTCCGGCCGAAACACTGAATCCGCAGGCCGAATACTTTGACGAAACCGACATTTACCACTTGCAGGAAGCGGCCGTCGCCCAGGGGAAACAGCGAATTATTTTATTTATTTTCGACGGCATGGATTGGTTTAACACCTGGGCGGCCGCTTGCTACAAAACCGGTACGGTGCCGTATCACGAAGGCCGCGGCAGTGGATTGCACTTTCAAGATTATCGTGGCGCGCCGACTGACTTTGGTTACATGGTCACCAGCCCGCACAACGAGGGCACCAAAACCGACGTGAACGCCCAAGTGGTTAACAACGTAGGCGGCAAAACGCGGAGCGGGTACGATTGGAAGCTGGCCGGCGAAACACCGTGGGCGACACCGATCGATCCGGAATACCCGATCGGCAAAAGCCGCCAGCTGCCGCATCCCTATACCGATTCGGCGGCCTCAGCCACTTCAATGAATTCCGGAATCAAAACGTACAACGACGCCATTAACGTCGATTCGGAAGGGAACCACGTCGAAACCATCGCCCAGCAATTGCAGCATCGCGGTTGGAGCGTGGGCGCGGTGACCAGTGTTTCGATCAGCGATGCCACACCGGCAGCGACCTACGCCAACAACGTGTGGCGCGACGATTACCAAGATATTTCCCGCGATTTGGTCGGCCTGCCGTCGATTTCGCACCGCCAGCAGCCGTTGCCAGGGCTCGACGTAATTATCGGCACGGGCTGGGGCGAAACGACCACCGCCAAAACTTTGAAAAAAGACGTGGAACAGCAGGGCGAAAATTTTGTGTCTGGAAATCGATACATCACCACAGCAGATTTGGAAAAAATAGATGTCGATCATGGCGGCAAGTATAAAGTGGTGCAGCGTCAGTCGGGCATGAACGGCCGGCAGGCGCTGGCCGCTGCGGCAGCGGCAGCGGCGGCCACTCACGAGCGGCTCCTGGGTTTGTTTGGCGCCGGTGATCGCAGCCATTTGCCGTACCGGACGGCCGACGGGAATTACAATCCCACGGTCGGCGTCAAGAAGACGCAGGAGCATTACACGCCGGCCGACATCGAGGAAAACCCACGCTTAACCGATGTGGCGCTGGCGGCCTTGGAAGTGTTGTCGCAAAATCCAAAGGGCTTGTGGTTGATGATTGAAGCCGGCGACGTCGATTGGGCCAACCACGACGACAACCTCGATAACTCCCTCGGCGCCATTTTCGATGGGGACGATGCCGTGCGGGCTGTCACTCATTGGGTCGAAACGCACGGCGGCTGGGACAACACCGTGCTCATTGTCACCGCCGACCACGGTCATTACTTTCATATCACCCGGCCGGAAGCGATTGCCGAAGCCGGCAAGAAGTAAACTGCTTTCGCCGGTCGCCGCCTAATTTGAATTAAGAAACGGAGTAGGTGGCTGGGGTCGAACGAAGTGAGCCCCCAGCGGCTTCAATTCCGGGGGCTCGGCGGCCTCGACCCCGGCCACCCACGGCTACTAACGGAGCGATTTCAGCCACTCATGCAGCACCCAGCCGACTTTGGCGATGGAAAGCGACGAGCAATGGGCCGGATCGTCTTCCTGCGTGTGCCATTGCGGATAGCTGGTAGCGGGGCCGAAATCGCAAATGATGTCGCACGTAGGAATGCGCCCCAAATCGTGCAGCATGACGTGGTCGTCGGTCACAGGCACGGGCGTGGTTTTGGATAAAAACTCGGTGACTTTGAGCCGGGCCGCGGTATTCCAAATTTCTTCGACAATCGGGCGAGTGTCGGCCCACATGACGCCGTTCAACTCTTTGGGCAGCCGTAAATTAATGCCGGCAATCATGTCGAGCACCACGGCACAGCGGTAGCGGTACGGCGGCGGATCGATGGCGTATTGGCGGCCAAAATATTCCGAGCCCACGCAATAGCTGCCCGTATCCTTGTCTAGCGTCCGATCCCAATACACTAAATCTTCGCCGTCGACCAGCAAAAAATCGACGCCGTAGGGACTTTGGAATTGCGGCATGGATTTACCCAATTCCATCAGCAGGGCAATGCAGGCGGCGCTGTCGTTGGCGCCGACGAATGTGCCCCGTGGATTGCGCCGATCTCGATCAGGAAAGGGTCGCGTATCGTAATGGGCGCATAGCAGCACCCGCTCCTTACGATCCGGATGCCACTGCACGATGATGTTAGTCATCGGCACCGCATCGCCGGTAAGCGGGTTGCGCGCGCGGAAATCCTGCTTCGACACGGTCGCGCCCAGCTTTTGAAAATAATCGATGAGAAATGTTTTCTCGCTTTCAATGGCCTGCGATCCGCTGGGCCGCGGTCCGAAGTTGCACAACTGCTTGAGATACTCGTAAGCTTGGGCGCCGTTGAAGGGAATATCTTCCAGCTTCAAATTCGCCGGGCCCGCCGCTTGCCCCAAGGTTTCGCTGAAAAGAATGTAGCCGGCCACGATGAGGCCCGCCGCCAGCACAATGCCCAGAAATAAATTTTGTCCGGAAACGCCCTTGCCGGCAGTGGCTGCTTTTGCGCCGGCTGCAGAAGGTGATGATTTTGCAGTCATACCACCATTCTACGTGGCCGGGTTTTACAGCGATAGGGAAACCTTACCAGCAGCGACTGCGGGACTGTAGTCTCATGCCCGTCGCCTGGGCAACGATGCCAGCGTTTCGGCGCAGCCGATTCTGACGTGCGCGGGGTGATAATCGTTAATTTTCCATACGTCGCAGGCCGATGAGATTCGGAAAACCCGATTTTCTACGACGTAAGGAACTGACTGCATGCGGACCGAAGACAACGTTCGACAAGAAATCAAAAATCGTACGCTGACCCACATGCTGCGGACGATTCGGACCACACCGGCCGAGACCAACCCATTTCCGCACTTTATTGCCCAGGGGATTTTCCCCGGCGATGTTTATCAGGAAATTTTGAAGCTGTTGCCCGACAGCGCGCTGTATGAAGCCTTCGACTACGACAAATTCATGACGGCCGGAAAGAGCAACCGGGGGCGATTCAAGCTGACTAGCGCCAGCATCGAACGGTTGAGCGCGCGGCAGCGCTCGCTATGGCTGGCGGTGCGCGACGCCTTGGGCGCCCCGGAATTCAAAGCCAGCGTGTTCGATCGTTTGCAGCCGGGCTTAACGTTCCGCTTTGGCGTGAAGGAAGCCCGCAAGCTCGCCGCGTACCCGTTGCCGGAGCTGTTTCGGGAGACCTCGGGTTATCGGATCAAGCCGCATCCAGATACCCGCCGGAAAGTGGTGACCATGCAAATTGCGTTACCTGCCGACGATCGCCAAAAAGATTTGGGCACGGAATTTTATCGCCGCAGCCTCAATCCATTGCACTTGCTGCGCGAGCCGCGTGGATTTGAAGTTGTGAAGACGACGCCATTTTTGCCAAACACATGCTATGCGTTCAGCGTGATCAATTCGCTCAAGCTGAAGAGTTGGCACGGCCGCACGCTGCTTATAGGAGAAGTGGGCACGCGCAACACGATTCTTAACATTTGGTATGCCGATCCGGCCGATGCGAATCAGGACCTGGTCGAGCAGTATTACCAGCGCGCGGCGGCAAAAGCCGCTTGAGCCGCCGCCGGCGCGGCGGATTCGCCGGGCAACTCAACGTTTCCGGTCGTTTGCGCGCCGCGCTGAAAGGGATTGAACCGCTTGAGCAAAGCCGAAAGTCCGTGCCGGCGGGCTGCAGCCTGGGCGGCCGCTTCGCTCACCACCCAATTCAATTGCAACACGCGCCGCTGCCCAATGAAGGTTTTATGGCCGTGCCAGGCGTTGGGCCCATTGCGAAAGCACAGCAGCGTTCCCTGCTCCGGAGGCACTTCGGCAAAGTAGTTATCAATATCATGCGCCGAGCACAATAAGCGCAATCGACCGCCTGCGGCTTCCCACGGCGAGTTGAGATACAGCAGCACGGTGATCAGCTTGGTCTTACTGTCGACATGAATTTGGCCATCTTTGGCGCGCGATTGTCCCCGGACCGTCAGTGTGGCCGGGCGGCCGGTGAGATCGATTTGGAATTTTTCGGCAAAGACAGCCTGCATTTCAGGACCGAGCAGTTCTTGGCTGAGCGCTTGAAACGCCGGTCCAAATCTCAATTTCGAGAGCGGAAAACTCCCGCCTTGCGGGATCTCGGGATAATCGGACTGAATGCGATTCAGCGCCTCCGGCCTGATGAACCAGGGCATAATGCAATGCTCGAATGGCTCGCGCACCAGCTGTGTGCGGCGAAAGACATCGAGATTCAGCATCGACATAAAATTCTCTGTGCCTTGATAAAACGGTGTGGGGATGAAATTAAAGCGCGCCGTGGCAGCGGGCTTTTACGCGGCATCGCGCGAGTGCCAATGTTGATCGATCCACGCGACTGGTCGGATCAATCTCAATTTGCTCCGTATGCCACGAGCGGCCTCC
Source organism: Pirellulales bacterium (assembly GCA_035656635.1). Classification (NCBI taxonomy): domain Bacteria; kingdom Pseudomonadati; phylum Planctomycetota; class Planctomycetia; order Pirellulales; species Pirellulales bacterium. The sequence continues at coordinate 4,300 of DASRSD010000066.1, read as the reverse complement.
GGCGGCTTCGGCTTGCCGTGGAACACAATGACTTTGGCTGCCGGCGATAATTTCGCCGTCGTGAACCATTGAATGGGCCACTTCGGCAAGCAATGCCGCTTGAAGCTGCAGCACCAAGAATCAGGCCAGTAGTGCAGCAGGCCCGCTTGAATCAGCCGCTCGGAAAGGAAGCACTGATCGGACCGGTAGCTGCGACGCACTTCGTCCGCATGGGCCAGAAAATTGTCTAACAAATCGGCGTGCTTGCCCACTTCAAAACGAAAGACCGACGAATTGCCTTCCTGCCGCCGCGACCAATCGTGGATGATGCAAAAGTCTCCCGGCCGGTATTCAAACAGGCTATCAATGTTTCCGACCACCAACAGGTCGAGATCCAAAAACAGCGTGGGTCCGGCCAAATCGGCCAACTGCGGCGCGAACAGCGCCATTTTGTTCCACGATCCGTAGCGCCCGCCTCCCATTAAATCGGCGGTTGGCAACGGGAAGCTTTCTACGGCGGGGAGAAATCCTTCGTCGTTGTCGGTGAAGCAGACGAAGCGGTGCGGAATGGTCAAATTACGCTGAACCATCGAGTACAAGTTGTTCACGTAGGGGCCGTTGTACATGGTGCCCCATTTCATGCACACCACATTTACTTTCGCGGTTGGCACAGTTCAGTTCCTCGCCCGAATGAAATTCCTTGATTGCAGCCGTAAAGGTGCGGTTCGTATCGACTTGTCTGGGGACCTCAAAAAGCGGTCATCATCATGCCGCGTGCAACCATTGCGGCGCAGTGGTTGGAACGATTGCCGGCTTCGCGGGCTTGGTGCGGAGCACAGAAATTGTGGCCACCACATACCACGCTGTAGCGCCTAAGCCCAAAACGCCCACGCGGCCGGCCCATTCCAGCAGCAAGTAATGCGTCCAAGTGAGCGCACAAGCGGCAACCGCCAGCGAAATCGCCAAATGCGTGTGCTGGTTACGCCAACTGTAAAGCGACAACAGCCACGCCGCGGGCAACCACATCACGTAATAATGACCGCGAAAAACCGGCGACAGGGCCGACATCAACAAGCACGCCAACGAAAATACCACGGCCGTTCCCAGCGCGTCGTTATAGCGCGCGGCAACCCAGCCTGCGGCCAACAACAGCGCCAAAAAGCTGATCTGCAACAGCCGCAAGGTCCACACGGCCCAGCGGCTATCCATGGGCATGGCGGCATCGCGGGTGGCGAACGCGTCAATCAATTGATCATTGGGGGCGCCGCCGAAAACATGCGCCGTCCAATTTCCCAAGCGGTAAACCGCATTCGTTAAGCTCTGATTCCGCTTGCTGTGAACGCTGAAATCGTCATCCAATTTGCCGCCGTCGTCCAGCAGCACGTTGTTGACAAACGTGTTCAAATGCTTGATGTTCGCCGCCGGTCCTATCGCCAGGCTGGGAATGACAAGCAGAAACAGCGCCATGCCAACTGTGGTTCCCAGCAACACGCCGACGGCACGCTGAATCCAATCGCTCGCCCAGCGATGCAGGGCGGCGGTCGCCAGCAGTTGCAGGCATAAAATTCCCACCGGAAGCGCGGGAATTACTTTAACGACTACCGGCAGCGCCAAAATGATGCCGGCCGCCACCGCGCTTTTCCAGGTACGGCTGCTCACTACACAGCGGAATCCCCACAGCAGCAAATACGCCAGCAGAATGCCCACTTGCCCGCGCTGCAGGCAATTCAACACGGGCAATACTACCGTTGCGCCGGCCAGCCAGAAGAAATAAGCAGGCAGGGTGGAGGAATCGCCGGAAGGCAGAACATCTTTCTTCCCGCGGATATTTTCCACTGCGCTCGATGGATTGGTCGCGCTCAGCCATTTCCAAATGCGGCGACACTCGACGTAGCAACCCCACAGTGTGAACAAACTAATGGCGTACCAAATGACCGCCTGCCACTGCGAATTTAACCCTGATAGCGGCGCCACCAAAATTGCAAACAGCGGCGGGTACAAATAATGCCAGCCTCGCGGATTGGTCACAGCATACGGATCGCGGCCATCGAACATCGCCGCTCCGGCCACGGTATACACGGTAAAATCGGAACGATGGTTGCCCAAATTGTGCGCATCAATTTGTGCTCGCCAGCGGACGTCGGTGAGTCCCCACACGACCAGTGCGACACCCAAGATCGCCCACCAAACCGCTCGTCGATTCAAGCGCGGCCGCATAGAATTTCTCTCAGCACAAAATCGCTGCCAGGAAGAACAGAGGAAGTGGCAGTTTCAGCAGGGGGCAAACTATACGAATGCCGTAATGCCCGTGCAATAGCATGCACCACAGGCAAACTGCTCCTACGGTGCTAGCATCAAGAATTGAAAGTCCGATTTTCCAGCCGGCCGCAAGCGTTTATGTTAGCGGCATCCCACGGTTTTATCGAATGGCACTGGAATCTACCAAATGAAAATGCCGCTGCCCGCCGCCGTCCGATTTGCCATCGCTCTCTGGCTGGCGATGCTGGCCCCGCATTCCGCCCGGGCGGAAGAAGCGAAGGTGCGCACCGGGGAAGTGCGGTTTGAACCTACCGGCCAGGAAGAGCACGCCGTTCCGGAGCCGTTTCGCCTGCCGGCCAGCACGTTTTCCTTCCAGCAAATTCCGCAGCCGCAGTCGACCGCGAACATTTCGCTGTCGTTGGTTACCTTTCCTTCGCCGGTGGTAACGGCGGAAGTGAACAACAACACGGTGCATTGCGAGTATTTTCGTCCAGCCAGGCCGGGCAAATATCCGGCCTGCGTGGTGTTGCATATTTTGGGAGGCGATTTTCCCCTGGCCCGATTGTTTGCCAGCAATTTAGCGCAGCATGGCGTGGCGGCGCTGTTCGTTCACATGCCGTATTACGGCGATCGGCGGCAGCCCGGCTCCAGTGCGCGGATGATTTCCACCGATCCGCAAGCCACGGTGCGCGGCATGATTCAGGCCGTGAAAGATATTCGCTACGCCGCCGCGTGGCTGGCCGCGCAGGATGAAGTCGATCCGCAGCAACTGGGCATCTTCGGCATCAGCCTGGGAGGCATCACCGCTTCCCTGGCCGCGGCGGCGGAGCCGCGTTTCAACAAAGTTTGTCCGGTCTTGGCCGGCGGTAATTTAAGCGTGGTGTTGCGCGATTCGCAAGAAAAGCATCTGGCCGCCGCTCGGCAGCAGTGGCTGGCGCAAGGACATTCCCTGGACGAACTGACGGAGCTGATGAAAACCGTCGATCCTTGCTCGTACCGCGCATGTCTGCAGGGTCGAAAAATCTTGATGCTCAATGCCCTGCACGACGAAATCATTCCCCGCGCTTGCACCGACAGCCTGTGGGACGCTTTTGGCCGGCCCAGCATCGAGTGGTACAACTGCGGACATTACACGGCCGTATTGCACGTGCTAGACGCGCTCGATAAATCGGCGGCTTTCTTTAGCGGCGAGCCGAAAAAAACGGACGGTCCGGCGTCGAGTGTGGAAGTTCCGCTGCCGAAAGCCGAATGACCTCGTTCCCAAAGCATCAGCTAGTGGGGCAAATCTACTTTACGGCTGGCAAATTCTGAGCAGGCGGATTCTGCTGCGGCACTGACTGCGGGGGCACTGATTGCTGGGGCACTGCCGGCTGGGGCACTGCCGGCTGGGGCACAGTTTGCGGCATGATTTGCGGCACCTGAATTTGCGGCAACGGAATTTGCATCCCGGGCATGCGAGAATTGCCGTGGAAAGTGACGGGCAGGTCAGATTGCCACTCGCCCAAGGTTACTTTCTTCTTCAGCACTTCGTTTTCGCGGCGAACTTGCAAATCGATTTGATCGCCGCCGGTTTTATTGGAAACCAATATCGTGAATTCCTCGAAATTGTGCACCGGTTGACCGTCGAAGGTAATAATTTCGTCTCCTTCGTGAATTCCAGCCGCGGCTGCCGCCGAGCCTTCCCGTACCTCGCTGATTAAACAGGTGTTCAATCCCGGCGAGCCCCCCACGCCCAAAAACGCGCCATTGCGGCGATCGACTGCCGCTTGCGGAATGGCCGCGGCCAGTTTTTGAGCCGCTTCGACCGTCACTCCAGCGCCGAACAAATCCACTTCCGTCACCTGCGGTAATTCGGCAATTGTCGACAACTCCGCTTCACTCAGCGGCCGGTTGATGACACGCAGCCAGGTCAAATTGCGAACTTCCTTCAACACGCCCAAGTCGCTGGGTTTTCCCTTCCAATTTTTGTCCAGGGTAATTTGCAGTTCGCCGGAATCCATCATCGGAAGATCGCTGGCGACTGTTGCACCCAGCCGACGTAGCGTGGCCAAGGCTTTGTCTT
>DASRSD010000065.1 GCA_035656635.1 Pirellulales bacterium | reverse complement strand
CGCCGGTTCCGACAGCCAGCCGCTGCTCATTAAAGTTGGCGACCAAATATGCCTGACGCCGCCCATGGGCTGGAACAGTTGGAATTGCTTCGCCGGCGCAGTCGATCAGGAGAAAGTGCTGGCCGCTGCCCATGCGATGGTCGACAAAGGCCTGATCAAGCATGGCTGGACGTACATCAACATCGACGATACGTGGCAAGGCGATCGCGGCGGGAAATTCAATGCCTTGCAAGGAGACAAAAAATTCCCCGACATGCAAAAGCTGTGCGACGAAATTCATGCCCTTGGTCTGAAGCCGGGAATATACTCCACGCCGTGGGTTACTTCGTACGCCGGCTATCCGGGCGGATCGGCAGAAAACCCCGAGGGCAAATGGGAACCTCCCCCTAAGCAAAAGCAAGTTAATAAGAAAATCTTGCCGTGGGCCGTTGGTCAATATCCATTCGCCACGAACGATGCCCAACAATGGGCCGCCTGGGGTTTCGACTATTTGAAATATGATTGGAATCCGATCGAGCCGCCGCAAGTTGAAGAAATGGAAAATGCAATTCGCCAAAGTAAACGGGATATCGTGCTCAGTTTGTCCAACAGCGCACCATTTTCTGGCGTGGAAGATTGGGCGCGGTTATCGAATGCTTGGCGCACTTCCGGCGATATCCGCGATAATTGGCAATCGATGAGCAGCAAGGGATTCGGCGAAGACAAATGGGCCGAATATGCCGGGCCGGGACACTGGAACGATCCCGATATGCTCGTCGTCGGAATGGTTGGGTGGGGACCGAAGCTCCACGCCACCAACCTGACTGCCGACGAACAGTACACGCACATCACACTGTGGTCCTTGTTAGCGGCGCCACTCCTGATCGGATGCGACATGACGCAATTAGATGATTTCACCCTCAGTTTATTAACCAACGATGAAGTCTTGGCGGTGAACCAAGATCCCTTAGGCAAACAGGCGACTCACGTCAAAGACGACAAACCCTCTGGCATCGAGGTCCTTGCCCGGCCTTTGGCTGATGGCACGTTGGCTGTGGGGTTGTTTAACCGAGGCCGGTATGAGCTTACTCCTCCGTCGCGGCCCAAAGCCAATCAACAGGCCTCCGTGCCTGTTTGGAAATTGACGGATCTCGAAACCAAAAAGACGACTGAGTTCGATACCGAATCAGAAGCAAAAGCCGCGCTGGAAAAAGTGGCCGACTCCGCCGAGGCAACGGTCACTTGGACAGATTTGCATTTAACGGGATCGCAAATGGTGCGCGATTTATGGCGGCAGCGAGACCTTGGTCAGATTGACGATCATTACACCTGCACAATTCCGTTTCACGGCGCCGTGATGTTAAAGATTGGCAAGGCAGACCGGTAAAAAAAGCCAATCCGCTGCGGACAGGCATGGGGTTTTACGGAACAAGGGGAGCGCCGAGATGTTTCGTCTCGGAAATTCTTGGCGACAAGGTGCTAATCGCTTGCGGCGTCAATGCCGAAGTGCTTTAGCGTCACCGCGCAAGTTCGAACTGCTCGAAAGCCGCAGGCTGCTGGCAAACAGCTCATTGGTCTATCCGGACGCCGATGGGCATTTGGTTTATGTCGCCGATCCGCAAGGAAATGTCATCCCCAACTTTTCCACGGTTGGGTACATGACCGGCGACGTTCCCCTGCCCGATACAACCGGCGGCGTGTCAGTGCCAGTGATGGCGACTGTCAATCCTGGCGCAGCCGGAGTCGACATGACGACGGCCATTCAAAACGCCATCAACACCGTATCGGCCATGTCCATGCAGAGCAATGGCTTTCGTGGCGCGGTTTTGCTGACCGCAGGCAATTATCCAATCAGCGGCGCACTGACTATTTCCGCAAGCGGCGTGGTGCTGGAAGGGCAGGGGAACAACGCTGCTGCGGGCACTCGCCTGGAAGCTACCGGAATCACACAGCGTGTGCTGATTACGGTCGCTGGCAGCGGATCAATGTCGACCGTTTCCGGCACCACGCACAATATTACGAACAGCTATGTGCCGGTTGGAGCAACTTCCTTCACAGTTGATAGCACAGCGAATCTGCACGTTGGCGATACCGTAATTGTATCGCGGCCCAGCACGCAAGCCTGGATTAACGCCATCGGCATGGAAACGCTAACGAACCCATGGACGCCGGGGAGCAAAAACTTGAATTCGGATCGTGTCATTACCGCGATCAATGGCAGCACCATCACTATCGACGCGCCGCTAACTCAGGCGTTAGATCAACAATACGGCGGCGGCACCATTTTCAAGTACACCTGGAGCGGTCGCATTTCGAACGTCGGCATTGAAAATCTCTACACCTATTCCGACTTCACCGGCACGACCGATACCAACACGACTCATGCCACCGGCTCCATTTTTATGGACAAGGTTCAAAATGCTTGGGCGGAAAATATCACGTCGGATAATTTTGCAACGAATGTGATTACCACCGGCAGCGGTGCTAAGTGGATTACGTTCGATCACATGACCGTTCAGAATACCAGCCAGGCACAAAGCAACATTGACGATGCGCCGTCCGGTTTTGGAAATTCCGGCCAGGAAATCCTCTACGAGAACGGCGTATTCACGAACGCCTATCATGCAATCTCGATGGGGGGCAGCGTGCCGGGCCCCAACGTGTACACCAACATCACCATTACCGATCCGCTGGAAGGCGCGCTCGGGCTTTCGCACAGTCGCGATGAAACCGGACCGCATCAGCGCTATGCCACGGGCGGATTATTCGACGATGTTTCCGATACCGATTGGATTAATATTCGCAACGCCGGCAACGAAGGCTCTGGACACGGCTGGCAGGGCGCCAATTTCGTCCTGTGGAACGTGAATGCTCGGACCGACGTTTCTAGCCCGCCCACGGCGCAAAACTGGATTATCGGCGGTAGTGGCAGCACATCGGAAGGCACCGGTGAGTATAACGCGCGCGGCAGCACCGTTACGCCGTTGAGCTTGTACAGCGCGCAGTTAATGGATCGTTTAACACCGACCGTGGCCACACCGGCTGCAGCAGCGCCAGGCACGGTGGCGGGAAAAACGACAACCTTATCGGTATTGGGCGCCGATGCGGCACCTGAATCGTTGCTAACCTACACCTGGTCGACCGTATCTGCGCCGACGGGTGCGCCAGTAGTCACATTCAGTGCCAACGGCACGAACGCCTCGAAAAGCGCCACGGCCACGTTCGGCCAAGCGGGCACTTACACGTTCCAAGCCGCAATTCAATACCCGGGCGGCTTCTCAGCAACCAGCAACGTCAGCGTCACTGTCAATCAAACCCTGACGGCAATGAGCGTCCTGCAGAGCAATTTGTCAATTAACGAAAACACACCTCAGCAATTCGTCACCGCGGCAACCGATCAATTTGGCAATCCCATGGCAGCCTCGGTTATCTGGAGCGCCACAGGCGGTTCCATCTCCACCGGAGGCTTGTACACTTCCGGCACGACGCCAGGCAGCTATCAAATTACCGCCACGAGCGGCTCAGTCATCGGGTCCACGGGAATAACTGTAACCAGCGCGGCGGCGGTTATTTCTGCCGCGGCTGCAGCTTCGCCGACACAGATCTCTGCCACGACAACCGCGCTTTCTGTTTTAGCTCTGGGAGACAGCGGGCAGACTGATTTCACTTATACCTGGTCGGTGTCGAGCTTGCCCGGCGGCGCGCCGATGCCAATCTTCAGCGCCAACGGAACCAATGCCGCCAAAAACACCACGGCTACTTTTTCGCAGGCTGGCTTGTACACGTTCTTGGTGACCGCAAGCAACGCGGGCGCGAGCAACGCCACGAGCAGCGTCAGTGTCGTGGTGAATCAAACGCTCACTAAAATTACCGTTGCGCCAGCCACGGCGGGCCTTAATGAGCATGGAACGCGCCAATTCTCCGCGTCTGCCACCGATCAGTTCAACCGTCCTGACTCGGTCAATCTTACTTGGACATCCGGCGGCGGCGCGATCACTAGCGGCGGTTTTTTTACTGCCGGAACCACTCCAGGAAATTTTGTGACGACCGCCACTAACGGGTCAGTTTCAGGCACTGCAAACGTCACCGTCAGCAATGCCGTGCCGACGATTGCGGTTGCCGCCAGCTCAGCAGCCTCGCCGGTTTTAAACGCGTCAACCAATTTGAACGTGTTAGGCAATGACGATGCCGGCGAAACGAACTTAATTTACACCTGGACGGTCTCCGCGAAGCCCACGGGCGCTGTAGCGCCCACGTTTGCCTTGAACGGCACCCACGCGGCGAAAGGCAACGCGGCTACATTTTTCGCGCCGGGGTCATATACATTTTTAGTGACCGTGACCGATGCCGGCGGTTTGTCGGCAACCAGCAGCGTGACGGTTTCTGTTCAATCTTCCATTCACAGCATTACGGTAACTCCCACTACCGCCAGCGTGGGCACCACGAAATCGCAGCAATTCATGGGCACTGCCTTCGATCAATTTGGCGTCGCACTAACCACACAGCCTACGTTTACCTGGGCGATTGCCGGTGGGGGCGCGGGCGGCACGGTCAGCACAGCCGGCTTGTATACCGCACCTGCCAACACTGGCGCCGATTCAATCACCGCGACCAGCGGTTTGTATGTTGGCACCGCTACCGTAAATGTGATTCCTTCATCACTGGGGATTTTTACATCCGCCACCGATGTTGGAGCGCCGACGCCGGCTGGGAGTTCCAATTTCAACACGACGAGCGGTGTGTACACGGTGGCCGGCGGCGGGAACGATATTTCGGGCACGTCGGACCAGTTCCAGTATCTGTACAAAACCGTGACCGGCGATGCCAGCATTACGGCCGAAGTC
>DASRSD010000064.1 GCA_035656635.1 Pirellulales bacterium | reverse complement strand
CCCAAGAGCGATCCAGCGGAACTGGCCACTCGCACGCCAACATTTCGCATTCCGTCGCAAATCAACCGCCTATGGGGGGCCGGTCCGGAAATCGCCACCGACAACCCATACGCCGATTTGAACGACGATGGCGTTCCCGAGATTGCCATTGGCCGGCTCACGGCCCACACGCCCCAAGAATTGAGCGTGGTGATCAAAAAAATTCTGCGTTACGAAGATTCCCAAGATTTCGGCCCCTGGCGAGCGCGGATTAATTTTGTCGCCGGCGAAGGGGGCTATGGCGATCTGCTCGACTCGGCGTCAGGAGTTTTGGCGCGACAAGCAATTCGCTGGCAGATTCCTGCCGCGTATCAAGTCAGCCTGACCGATGCCCGCTGGCGCAGCCCCTATTGTCCCGATCCGCGTTCTTTTCACATGTGCAGCCTGGATCGGGCCGACGAAGGCTGCCTGTTTTGGGTCTTTATGGGGCACGGCGCTCCGCGCACCTTGCAATGGGCCATGTTTCCCGACGGCAGCACGCCCATTTTGCAATGCGAGGATTGCGCCCGGCTGCAAAGTAAATCGCCTCCCATCATGCTGCTGATGTGCTGCTACACCGGCGCGATGGCAGAATCAAAAGATTGCTTGTCGGAAGAACTGTTGCGCGCGCCGGGCGGACCGGTGGCGGTCTTCAGCGGCTCTAGCGAAACATTGCCGTATGGCATGGCCGCGATGTCTCGGGAAGCCGTCCGCGAGTTTTTTGAAAACCACCGCCAAACGCTGGGGGAATGGATTTTGTATGCCAAGCGCAGCACCATGGCCGGCTACGATTTGCCGATTTGGGCACTCGTCCATGCGGTGACCACCGCGGCCGCAACTGGCTTGTTTGAGCCCAAGGAAGAACGCTTGGAGCACTTGCAGCTATTCAATTTATTCGGCGATCCAACCATGAAAATGCCGCAACCGCGTGAAGCGAAGCTATCCGTTCCCGCCTCCGTGACTGCCGGAGAGGAGATTGACGTTGCCGGGCAATGCCCCGTCGATGGCACGGCCACGGTGGAGCTGGTTTTGCCGTGGGACCAAGTGAAAGTTGTTGCACACGGCCGTTACGATGGCAGCCCCACCGGACGGCAGATGTTTAATACCGCTTATCATGCGGCCAATGATCCGCGGCTAGCATCCATTACAACCGAGGTGCACGACGGCAAATTCTCCGCGAAGCTGCCAATTGGAAACAGTGCCGCCGGGTTGTGCTTAATTCGCGTGTTTGTCGAGGGGAAGCACGATTTTGCCATGGGCAGCGGCAGCACCCACGTGTTCGCAGCGGCCAAAGAAAATCTTCCCGGGACGGCCACGTCGGCAGAAAACCGAAGTGCGGAAAAACCGACGGCAGGGGTCTTTTCGCCTCGGTCGGAAATGGTTACGGTTGGTGGCAAAGGAAGCCAATGAACCAACCGCCGTCTCCGTCGCAGCCTGGCCAGGCTGCATCGCCTGCCAACACAGCGCCGGCGCCAGCCAAGCGTCGTAAATGGCTCCGCTGGATGGCGGCATTTTTTCTGTTGCTGATTTTGTTTGTGTTCTTTTTGCCGAACATCATGGCCTTGCCATTTTGCCGGCAACGCTGGCTGGATCGAGCGTTTTCCCGCGTGAATACCCAAGCCACATTGGGCGATCTTTCACTCTCGTGGTTTTCGCCGGTCGTCGTGGGCGATCTCAAGCTGCAGCCGGAAAACACAGATCGCGCAGCAATATCTGTTGCGCGGATCGAAGGGACGGGGTCGCTTTTGCAGTTGCTATTTGGGCATAACTTGGGCACGTTTCGCATCTCGCAGCCGGAGCTGTATGTGCACTTCGACCAGGAAGGCACCAACATTACGCGGCTGATTCGCGGATTGGCCAGCCTGTCGTTGGGCAATCGATCGGCGCTGCTTGAAATTATTGACGGACGATTGCTGCTGCAGGGCCAAAATACGCCGCAGCCATGGCAGATTGACGGCGTGAATTTGAACTTGATGCTGACGCCGGCTAACGCAAATGCGGCCGGTGTGCCGGTGATTAGCGGCGAAAAAGCGCGGCTCTTAAACGAAATGGAATTGACGCCGGAAATGTGCAACGACTTGCTCAAATTCATTACGCCGCCCCTGTTTCAGGCCACGCGCACCTCCGGAAAAGTGTCGCTGGATTTGGACGAGTTTCATTGGCCGCTGGGCAAGCCCGAGGCGGTGCAATTGCAGGGCCGGCTGACCTTGCACGCAGTCGACGTCGTCCCGGGCCCAATGATGCAATTGATAAACAGCGTTCTGCAAAATCAGAACACGCCGTTTGTGATGCACATTGCCAAGGATGACGAAGTGGCATTTCAAATGCACGATGGCCGCATTTACCACGATAATTTGAGCTTCCATCTATCGGCCCTGCAAGCAGAAGTGGTCGCTCATTCCCACGGCAGCGTGGGCTTGGACGAAACGCTCGATTGGTTTGTTCAATTCGAGTTTCCTGGATTAGAGGGCCTCGATTTGACTGGCCATCCTATGCTCAAACTATTAAACGACAAGCCGACCATTCACATCACCGGCACGTTGAGCCAGCCGAAGTTGAACCCGGAAGGTTTGGCCTCGCAAGTGCTAAAAACAGGGCTCGACTGGCTGCGCGAGCGCAGCAACCAGCGAAACAAACCATCTCCGCCCGACCTGCCACAGGGCCGGTAATCAACGGCCATCGCGGATACAAGCTTGCTTGCTCCGCGGGAAGCAGTGAACGACACGGTCTGCCCGCCGTGATGTTCTTGCGGCTGTGTCTGTGCAACAGCAAGCGGAAGGTCCGGTAAATAGCTACCAATCTTCGTGAAACTAGTCTACAAAGGTGATTGATGAGACTGCTAAAAAGCCCGGCGGTGATAGTCGTGTTGATGTTCCTCGGTCTGGTGTTGATCTTCGTAGTTGTGGATCAATTCCAGCAGGCGGCGCAGGAACGGGTGAGGATCGAACAGCGGGATAAGGAAATAAAGAGCGCGGCCAAGGTTCGTGAGGCCACCAAAGCTATCGACCACATCACCGGTAGAGACAAAGACCAATGAAGTGCCCCAAATGCAAAACCGATTTACCAGAGCGGGAATGGTTACAAGGCTGCCCCGTCTGTAAAGCATTGGGTATTGCGGAAGACGAAGAGGATCAACCAAGCAACGAAGTACAGGCGGATCACGCGACGGAATTGGTCGAGAATCTCTACGACCAGCAATCTCGCGGTAATAACTCGCTACTGGTTGAATTGAAAAAGCAGACCGAGCAACTCACAGCCATTAAGACGATCTTGTTCTGGGTTTTGGTGATTATTCCTGTATCGCTATTAATTCTCGGGATTGCGTTGGGAGCTATTAAGCAAATAGCTAAGTGACTAACCATGCAGTGAGCTAGGACGGTTCCGCTTGTTCGGGCCGGGGTGTTGGGCTCGATTTTCATGTTGCCGGTCGGCACAGCTACGTCATGGTCTTGTGCCACACTGGGGCTAGTGATCGGGAGATCATGGCGTTGACCCGATTGAGCAACTCGGCCTCGTATCTTGCTATTGCCATTTGTCGGACGCCCGCAAACAGCAGATGGCAGCCAAGCTACCAGTGCCACGGTTACGGCTGGCCTAAAGGGGGTCTGCGTGTAACCCAGTGTGTAACCGGCGCGGGTCCGAAGGGCAGAAACACGTTCTTTCCCGTGTTTTGTGGGGTCCAGAAATGAAAAAACCCCCAGGAGTCAACCGGGGGCTTTTCAAGTCTTCATCAACCGTTTTGAGTCACGTCGTTTTCGAGTCGTTTTCGGCCGAGTCACCAGCCGGGTCACATCATCTTGCGAGTCATCAGACATCATCAACCCTGCGAGTTCGCCACAAGCCTTAGGCGGTTTTCGCAAACTTCTTGCGGAAGGCGGCAGTCGCCAGGCCCAAGCCACCGAGGATTCCCATGATGATCGAGCTGGGTTCCGGCACGAATCCGCCAGTTGTGATGATGAACGATTTCTTATCCATGCTCACCACGGCGTTTGGTTCGGCGTTGACGCTCAGAATGTTGTCCAGGTCCAGTTCCAATCCCGTGACGCGGTGACCGGCCAAACCGGCGCCCGCCAATGCTCCGGCGATATTGAAGTTTGCCGAGCCGGTCCAAATGCCGGAACTCAACAAGCCGTTGCCGGTATAGACGATGCTGTTCGGGGAGATGGTGGGGGTCCCATTGCCGCTGGCATTCGCGAACGCTTCGGTGAAGCTGACCGGAATTCCGTTAGCCGGAATCGCTGTGGCGCCGCCATCGACCTGAGTGATGACCAGCCCAGCGATGTTCAAAATCGCCGCGGCGGAGGAAGCCGCCGTAGCATTTTGCAGCATGTAATCGCCATTTTCCGAAAGCGACATCAACGCGATGTTGCCGGTGGTGGGATTAGTCGCCGAGATTTGAACGCTCAAATCGCCATCTTCGAATTTTTCACCCGACGAAACCACCGAGAAGTTGAGCGGCTTGGTGGTCAGCGCCGTATTCGGGGTGAAGCTCAGATTGTTTCCACTCGTGATCACCGGATTGCCGAACAACCACGTGGGCGAGGGGGGGATGGGATCAACGGACCACGTGTCGCGTTCGCCGCCTGTATAAGAGGTGTTCGAGCCGCTGACAGTGCCGAAGGAATTAAACGTGGTGGCTTGGGCCAGGCTGGTCAATGCCAGCAAGGCCGTGCAAGCCAAGGCAACGGAACGGAAAGGCTTCATAATACTCATGACTACACTCGCTTCTAACTAAGGGTTGATGATGTGTGACGACTCTCTGCAAACTATCGTCGCTTGACTAGGGCGACGTGACTCTTAAAGGGATTCAATTACCGCTTCACCGCATACTTTCGGCCGCGCGAGGCAAGGTTTGGATCAACCTCTGCCGTTCGAGCGACTTGGAACACTAATTTCAATTCAATGTCACCTGCAACTCAGTTGTGTTTACTTCCTACCGATTTTCTGGTTTGGATTTCGTGTTTTCCCAGGCGGAGGTTTCTGCTGGCCTGACTGTTTACAGCCTGGCTCAGCCTGATCCCGTTCCACCGTGCGGGTAACCGCCTAACGAATTTTTATTGGGTCTATGCGATTCTCGTAACACCTGGGAATAAATTGTTCTGTGATTGGTTTTTTGCGTTCGTGTATTGTTCTATCTCAAATTGGCGATTTATTTACTGTGCACTACCAAGCTCGCTTGTTGCGACGGCGATGCATGCCATTGCACGAGCTGGGGCGCGCCGAACGGCGTTCAAAAGCGTGACGGCACATGCGCTGGTCACGCTTCTGATCTCGGCGCGGAGAGGCGGCCGCATAGCTGGGCTCCATCTCATCGTCATACAGCCAAGTGTTCGGTGCGTTCATTGGATTCTCCTTGACGTTCAATTGACCTAATAATCGGAAATGTTCGTGCGATTAAAAATCGACGCCGACGGCTAACGTGCGGCGACGCTGTTGAATACGATCAATCGCTTCCTTGGCTCCGCACAGTACGGGGTCCAAATCGCTTTCCGGCGCCACGCCTGGCAAATACATCCAGGCCTTGCACTGGCGAGCCCAAACTTCCTCTTCCGAATCATTGGTCCGGCCGCAAACTACCGTGAGCAAATCTTGCTGGTCGGAAAGCAATTCCACCAACAACCGCCGGTCGGCTGCGGTATTCGGATTCGGCGTGGCCGTATCCACCAACACCAATCCCACCATGCCCGAGGCCAAGTGCGGCAGGGCCGTGGCTTGATCAGCACACACCACTTGCCGCCAGCCGGTCCGCTTGGCTGCCTGGCCGAACATCAATTGACGCAACGGATCGGGAGAAACCACCAGGCACACGCTGCCCGCCGCGGGAGCACGCCGAGTTTGGGTTCGTCCGCGCTTCGGGCGATCGGCCAAACTGCCTCGAACAATCGCTTGCGATTCGCAACCTTCAATCAAACTTTTGGTGACGGCTAACATGGCAGGTTTTTCCGCTTGCATCTCCCGACTGCCTTTGTCCGAAACATTCGGACACCAAGGCCAATCGAAAATCTTTCTTCGCGGGCTGTCTAATGCACGACCCATGCCAGATGCTTTTTTGGAACCTGCCTCGCAATCGGTAAGTCATGTGCAAGACAGAGTTTAAAAAATAAATCGTCGCGAAATGCCTCTTCCAAACCAACCAAAAAGGCTTCACCAGATTAGTGATGAAGAAGGTGGCGGCGAGCATTAAATCTTGTCGCGGCAATATGTTGCACGCGGTTCACTAAGTTTGTGAGGCGTCACCGTATTGGTGAAATGCTCTTTCTTCTCGCTCCGCGCGCCAGAATCTCGCCTCGGCAATGCCTATTTCATACTGCACACAGGTGCCACCGGAGAATGTTTCGGGCCCCCGGCAGAATGAGCTGCGCCTCGACGAAGAATGCCCTGCAGGCAAAAAATACTAGGCGTCCTTAGAAACGTGCACCAGCAACAGAAGCCGGCCAGATGATTCAACGCCGAGCCGATTACAGCTCGTCGGACGCAGGGCTGTCCAATTGGCCTAAGAGCCGAGTCAGCGTGTTGGCATGCACGCCGAGCAATTTCGCGGCGCGGCCTTTGTGCCCCTTTGTGGCATGCAAGGCCTGGCGAATGGCGGCATCACGCAATTTCAGCAAATTAAAGTAAGGCAAGCGAGAGTTATCGGCATTCTGCTTTGCCGAAGGCACCGCCGGCGTGACATGCAAAACATAGCCTTGCTCAATCACGTGCGACAACTGGCGCACATTGCCCGGCCATGGAAATTCGCAGAATGCTTGCATTTCGTCAGGCGTGGGGCGCCACAGCGGACGCTGATATTTCTGAGCAAAACGATTCGAGAAGAACTCCACAAACTGCGGAATATCTTCGAGTCGTTTACGGAGCGCCGGGACCTGCAGCTCAACCATGTTCAAGCGATAGTACAGGTCTTCGCGGAAACGTCCTTCGGCCACCTCAACATTCAGCTGCCGATTCGTAGCGGCAATCACTTGCACGTCAACGTGCTCGGGGGTCGAAGACCCGACGGGCGTCACTTCGCGTTCCTGCAACACTCGCAGCAACTTCGGCTGCAATTCCAGCGGCATTTCCCCAATTTCATCGAGGAACACAATTCCGCCTTCGGCAGCGCGGAACACACCCAACGCCGCTCCCAAAGCGCCGGTGAAGGCGCCTTTCTCATGACCGAACAATTGGCTTTCCGCCAGCGTCGCGGTTAACGCGGCACAATTGACGGGCACAAATGGCTTGTTTGCACGCGGACCCAACTGATGCAATCGACGAGCTAAAAGCTCTTTGCCGGTGCCAGTTTCGCCGCAGATCAGAACCGGGCAATGCACTTCGGCAGCCCGCTCGGCGTGTTGAGCAATTCGACGCACCGCCGGATTGGATCCCATAACCCAATCCAAACGCACATCGTCAGGCAGTTCGGGCTGAACCGCCAAGGTAGAAGCTGTATTGTTCACGCTGAACATCATGGATGTATGGTTGGTCGCAGGCCCCGTGATGGCCCGTTCTGCAGTGCCTGCTAACCAAATTTTCTGCCAGAATGCGTAGTCACGCACGCTGTGTGTCATCTCATTAGCAAATCACCAAATTCGATGGGAGGACAAACTTTTGCTAACTCCTGCCTATGCACACTCTCCTCCGATCCAATAAACGTAAACCTGATTATAAGTGTGATCGTAGCGGATGCAACAACTTTTTAAGGGTCTGGGGAAATTAATTCTGTGATAAATTCAACCCATTTCCCTAACAAAAACTTGCCATCGCCGGCCGGGCAGCCCTATGGCGTCTTTCATTTTATTACAATCACTAAAGTCTTATCCCAAAAAGACTTGTGAAACGCTGGCCGCATGCGACTGCAGCACGCCGCTTCCCAAGCTTGTGCTAGGCAGCTTGTTCGCTCGGCAACCCCACAGCCGATTCCGGGCAATCTAGGGCCACAACAATCAGTTTTTGCCTGTTGGCGAAGTCCAGAAACTCCGCTTGATCGATCAAAATCGTCTTGGCCGCCTCGACCACAAGCATTTTGGCCCCCACCGAGGCCATGGTTTGCAGCGTCCCAATGCCGATGGTGGGGACATCAAAGCGCATGTCTTGCCGAGGCTTGGCCAGCTTGATCACAGTAAATCCGCCGGCCGGGCAAAGCGCTCCTGCCCGGCGAATGCACTCGTCGGTTCCTTCAATTGCCTCTACGGCCAAGCAGGCCCGATCTTTGACCACCACGCTTTGCCCCACGTCGAGCCGGCCCATTTCTTTGGCCAAATTCCATCCAAAGGTAATGTCGGCCTGTTGGGCCCGAGTCGGGCCCAGTTGAGTTAATTGTCCATCTTTCACAAGCAACTCCGGAGCAAAATCTGTGGCGGGTTGAATGACGATGCCATCCTGCTCGAACGCATGAACCACCGCCAGCAACAGCGTATCGTCCCGGCGGTCTTTTTTGGCGGCGATGAAGTGCGACCAGAAAACCCGGATCGTCCACCAATCGGGCAACAGCTTCAGCCAAAGGTTCGGCTGAAACAGTTTTAATTTGAACACTTTTCCAGCCATCACCGCATGCCGCACCTCGTGCTGCTTAAAAAACCGGATCGCATGGCCAATTCTAGCGACACCGGTCCACTGCACTTGATGGCATATCTCAGCTAGCGACGAATCGGCGTGATCTTGGAGTGCCACGCAATAAACTTTGCAGCCGGCGCGGCGTAACGTTTCGGCCACGACAATCGGATAGCGTCCCCAGCCGGCAATCAGGCCGATGCGATTCGGAACACTGCCCGCCTCCGCCGCGCCGTTCTCAAGATTTGCCATGTGCGTGCCGCGCTCTGACTAGGCTGCTTCGTTTCTGTGATCTTCGCCATCCCCTGCCTTGTCGTGCAACAACTTGTCCATTTGACGCTGCAATTCCTTCAGTTGCTTGCGCATTTCCGGCAGTTTCGAAATCATGGCAAACAGCAGCTTTTGTTCCCGTTCCGGCACCGCCGGCGTACCCAGCACGCGAACGCCGTCGTGCACGTCGCCGGAAACCCCGGCTTTGGCTCCCAACACCGCGCCGGCGCCAATGTGGACGTGATCGCGCACGCCCACTTGGCCGGCCATCACCACGTAATCGCCGGTGGTGGTGCTGCCAGCCACGCCCACCTGCGAGCAAATTAAGTTGTGCCGGCCGATCCGGCAGTTATGGGCAATCATTACGAGGTTATCGATCTTCGTTCCCTCGCCAATGTAAGTTGCACCATAAGTGCCGCGATCGATCGTGCTTGCCGCGCCTACTTCCACGTCCGGCCCCAGTTCCACGAAGCCCAACTGCGACGAAAGCACGTGCCGGCCTTCAACTAACTTGTAGCCAAAACCATACGCCCCTAAGACTGCTCCCGCGTGAATGATGCACCGCGCACCAACGCGCGTGTTTTCGTACAACACCGCGCCGGGAAAAATCGTGACTTGCTCCCCAATGCGGCAACCCGAAAGAATGCGAGCGCCGCTGTGAATTACCGAACCGGCGCCAATTTCCACATCTTCGGCAATCGAACTGCCCGGATGCACGTCGACTCCGGCGGCAATGCGGGCGTTAGGATGCACGGCAGCCCCGGAACTGATGCCTGTCACACTACGCGCTTGTGCAGGACGAAAATGTTCGACAATTTTGGCAAATGCGGAGTGCACGTCCTCGACGTGAATTACAGGCCGGTCGGTCACTTCCAACCCGTGCGGCGCGACGATCGCCGCTGCCGCGCTGCGTGCTAAACAATGAGCTTTATCATGCGAATCGAGCAAGGAAATGTCGCCCGGGCCCGCGGCGCTTAAAATATTCGCGTCGACAATCTCGCGCGCAGGATCGCCGACGACTTTCCCGGCAACCAATTGCGCTATATCGGCCAACGTCATCGCCATGGCGGCATCCTTTCCAGCCTGGGCCGCAATCTACAGCAGGCGGCCAGCCGAAATCATCCCGATGCCCAGCCAACAGCAAGCGACTGGCGGCCAATCCACGCCGCCCAGATCGTTCACGACCGGTGCAATGTCATCGGAATCCCCATCGGGGAAAATCAATCTAACCCCTTGCCTGAAAACGAATCAAGAGCGGTTTGTTGGGCCCAAATTCACTGTGGTTTTACCGGCTCCCCGTCGTCGGGAAACCAGCCCTGGAAGGGCTTCCAAACCCGATAGGGCTGCAAGCTTTCATCGGGCAATACTTCCATAAATCGACGGCCAACATGTTGATAGCGTGTGCCGCATGGGCAAGTGAACCGGAAACTGTAACGACGAGGGCCCGCGGCAGTTTCTTCCCAGGCTGCCTTGTAATCGCCAAGATGACAAGTTCCATTCTTGCATACGGGGCGACGCGGGCGCCCACGATATAGCATTTCCTCAAAATAAGAACCGATCTTGAAAAGCCCCATCAGTCCGAGCAAAGCCACTGCGGCGCCAATTACAAATCCGACTACTGCGCCAGGCCAGCCGAAAAGATTCTGTCCCCCCGCGGCTCCGGCGATTCCACTACTCAACCAGATCAGAAATACAATTAACTCGATCAGTGTCATAGCCGGATTTCTCGAGCCGAACTCAACTCATGCTGCTCCCCTGAGATTGACCGTGATTATTTGCGATCGTATTTCCAATTGCGCGACTTGCCCGACGATAGCCATTGCAGCGTGGTTTGCAGACATTTCAATCGCGTTTCGGGGCGCTTGGCTTCGACGATCCACTGGACGTATTCTCGTTGATGGCTGGGGCTGAAATTCTCGAACGCTGCTTGCGCTTTTTTGTTTTTCTTGAGTGCCGTTTGCAGATCTGCGGGAACTTTGACGGGCTTGGCCGTTTTTCGCTTGGAACGCGTGGTGGATTTGATTCCGTCGTCCGTCAGTTGCATGGCCTGTTTGACCAGTCTTGCGATCACTGCTTTCGAGGGCAAATCAGATAAGTCGACAATACGATCCAATTGGAATTGCTCCGCTCCATCTTTTTCGACCTCCGCCAGTGCCGACTTCATGCCGGCATGCGAGAATCCCAGCGCGCAGTGCTGCTTAAAGGTCGCCATCGAACACAATAACTTTCCGCCATACACAAAGTGCGGACAGCGCCACTTCAGCGTTTCTTCGGCCTGGGGGCAAGCGGTCAGCACCGCACGTCGCAGATGATTTAAGATGGGCTTGGCGAAACTTGCAGCGTTGGCAATGTATACATCTACCTCGGCAGATTTCTTTGCCATGGATCGCTCCCTCGTTGCCGCGAGATTACAGCCTCGAAATCAAACCGGTATCCAGCGCCAGCACAAACAGCATGAGCGACAACAAGAAAATGAGCCCCGCGTAAGTAAAGCCGACCACAATTCGCTCGCTGGCCGGCTTGCCGCGCAATCCTTCGTACAGCAAAAACACCATGTGGCCGCCGTCGAGCACGGGGATTGGCAGGAAGTTCACCACGGCCAAGTTCGCACTCAGCAAAGTCAGAAACAGCAGAAACTTGGCAAAGCCTTGCTGCGCTTCGTACCCTGCCTGTTGAATGATTCCCACCGGGCCGGAAAGCATGGTCACGGGTATTTGCGTGCCGATTTTTTGCAAGAACCGATAGACCATGAGGAGCGAATCGACGGTTTGCGCCGCCCCGGCATGAACGGCTTCGCCCCACGACTCCGCCTGATGCATGATTGTCAGTTGCGCCCAGTAAAACCCACGGCTAGGCGTGTGCATCACGTCGCCCTTGTCGTCTTTCATTTCTGCCAGACCCAATTCCACGGTGTGCGTTTTGTCTCCCCTTTTTACTGTCAATTGCACTTTCATGTCGGGGGTAAATGTTGATAACACGCCCAAAATGTAACCGGGCCAACTCAGTTTCTTTCCAAACTCAACGGTCGGTAAAGAGCCTAATTCTTCATCGGGCAACAGATCTGGCGGACCCGGCAATTTAGCTGGGGCTACAGGTTTTTCTGAAACGATTTCGTCGCCCGGCTGAATGTCGGCCGCCGCGGCTGCTGAGCCAGGCTGAACCGCCACCACCGTCGGCGGAACTTCGCAGGCCACGCCGATGGCCGACAGCGCCAGCGGCGAATTATCCTGATACAGTTCTGGAAACTGCTGCACCTGCGGCGTTAGTGTAACTTCCGTGCCAGCAGCGCCGGAACGATCAATTTTTAGTGTCACCGTTTTACCGGCGGCCGCAGATTTCAGTAACCGCTGTTCCAGCGTAAATGGATTGCCGACCGGTTGCCCTCCGACGGCCACAATTTTTTCTCCCACTTTCAATCCGGCCCGTTCCGCAGGCGAATTCTTTTGCACCATCGCAATGGGCCCCAGTGGCATCATCAAGCCGATGTCCAGCAGCGGAGTCGGCTGAACGGAAATGTCAATGCTTTCGGTCGGTGGCTTTTTGCCAGCTTGTGCGACGGCTTTATCTTTTTCGCCTTCTTTAATTCGGTTGACGGTAACATGGATGGGCTCGTCAACATATTTCGCGAACGCCAACTCTAAATCTCGATTGTCGTGAATTGGCGTCTGGTTGATTTGCACAATGGTATCACCCACTTTGAAAGCTGGTGTGGCCCGTCGCGCGGCCGTTAACGGCACCGTCGGAGGAAAGCCGGGACGATTCAGCGTGGGGACCAGCCCGCCGGAAATGCCGATCATCGGCAAGCCCAGCGAGGAATCGGGATATAGCGTAATGTCTTGCGATTTGTTGTCCGCGAAGCGCTCGACCGTGAAGCGAATTCCGTCTTTGACATCACCCAGCGTGACGCTACTTTTCAGATCTTCAAAACGCGGATGGCTTAGTTTGCCGATGCGCGTGATTTTATCCCCCGGCTCTAAGCCCGCTTGCCACGCGGCGCCGCCCACCAAAGTGCCACCAACCACACACGGTGTTTCCGGTACTCCCAAGGCATAAGCCACCGTGGCCATGAGGAACGCGAAAATAACGTTCATGATGACGCCGGCGGAAATAATGGCCATGCGCTTGGGCACGCTTTGCGCCATGTAGCTGCGCGGATCGTAGGGCACGTGCGGATTGGAAACCGGTTCCGATGGCAAATCGCCATGCGTGAGCGGCGGAGCGCGATCTGCGCTGGCGCCGGCGGCCTGACTCGGTAATTGAGCGCGGCGAGTTTCTTCCGCCATGCGCGCAGGATTATCGTCCTGGCCGAGCATCTTCACATAGCCGCCCAGGGGCAAAATGCCGATGCCGTACTCGGTTTCGCCCCACTGGAACTTGCACAGCTTCAGGCCGTAAATATCGAAGCCCAGATAAAATTTCTCGCACTTCACGCCGCAGGCTTTGGCGACCAGAAAATGTCCCAATTCGTGCACAAAAATGACGAAGCCCAAGCCGCCGGCAACCGCCAGAATAATGGGCCAATTAGCGGGCGTGGCCAACCACAAAATCCAATTCGAGGCAATTAAGTGCATACCCAACGTGTGACCTCCTGGCGAGCCCAACGATCTGCTTCCAATAGCCGCGTAAGCGTGGGCTGAGAATCAAAGGTGTGATGTTCAACAATACTTCGACAAACCGGCACAATCTCTGTAAATTCCAGTTCCCCGGCTAAAAAACTTTGCACCGCTTCCTCGTTAGCCCCGTTAAGCACCGCGCCGGTTGTGCCGCCCGTACGGGCAGCTTGATGCCCCAATTCCAATGCCGGCCAGCGATCAAAATCTGCGGGCTCAAAATCGAGCCGCTGCGACCGGGAAAAATCCAGCCTGGGCCAGGGTGCGGCCTGCCGCTCGGGATAATCGAGCGCGTATTGAATGGGAACCCGCATATCGGGAGCACCCAGCTGCGCGATCACGGAGCCATCTATAAACTCCACCAGCGAGTGCACGGTCGATTGCGGATGAATGACAACCTCAATTTGCTCCGGCTTCAAGTTAAATAGCCACCTGGCTTCGACAATTTCCAAAGCTTTATTCATCATCGTGGCGGAATCGATGGTCACCTTTGGCCCCATCGTCCACGTGGGATGTTCCAGCGCTTGTTCTACGGTTACGCGAGCCAATTGTTCCGGCGAAAAATTTCGAAACGGCCCGCCGCTGGCGGTCAAAATAATTCGCTTGACGGCGTTGCGCCCCCCGCCCTGCAAGCACTGAAATACCGCGCTATGCTCGCTGTCGATGGGCAAAATTTCCGCTCCCGTACGCGCGGCCAAAGCCATGACCAGCGGGCCCGCCATGACCAGCGTTTCTTTGTTCGCCAGGGCCACCTTTTTGCCGGCCTGCAGTGCCGCCCACGTGCTTTGTAATCCGGCGGCGCCCACAATCGCCGCTACGACGATGTCGATTTCCGGCTCACAAATCAGGTCGGTCAGAGCCTGCTCGCCCGCCAGCAGTTTGGTTTCGCGTGGCAAACCAGCCCAATTTTGACGCTGGGCAGCATCGGCGTCCGTCACGACAATCCATTTCGGCGAAAACTTCTGCGCCTGTTCCAGCAATTGCTCTGTGCTGTTGCGAGCAGCGAGGGCCACAATTTGGAGCCTGCCGTCGGAAGCCATCGCCACGTCGAGAGTGCTTGCGCCAATCGAACCCGTCGAACCCAGCACGGCGATACGTTTAGCAGGCAAAGTCATTAAAACAACAACGGCAAAGCGAATTTATTTCAGGCTTCTAACAGTCCAATCGTGGCAACGCACGAATTTGAAACCGAATCGTCCAATCTCTTTAAAACCGCGCTGGTCAATTCTTAACCGCGCCAATAATTCCTTCCCGGATTCTAAGTCCGCCCGAAAGCAGCGACAACCCAGAAGTTAGCATGCCGATTTTGCCCAATTTGCCGTTCGCACGATCCTTTCGGCAAACTTGCCATATTTAGAAGGTTGTACGGATGTAACCAGCGACATAGGATTGACAGTAGGCTCCCCCTGCAACCACGAATCAAGGCATCTGAGACCACTAAACTTTACTTTCGCATGGAAAGCAACTCCAAATCGACCAAGCCGTCCGGGAAATCGAACTCGGATAAAAAAGGGACCCCGATCGGCAATAACATCGTCTGGTACCTGCTGGGCATCGGCGTCACCATTCTGCTGGTTGTCGGTTGGCTGCGGCAAGATTCCGCCTACGAATTGCAGTACAGCGATTTGCTGAACGTCATTAGTGCCGGAAAAGCCGGCTACAAGGTGCAAGAAGGCGCCGAAGGGCACGAGAAGGAAGTACTCTACAAAAATCCGACCGATATTATCATCTCCAGCAGCGAAGTCACGGGAAAAATCAGTCGCGAAGTGGTCGGCGGCGCCGACGATTCTGCCGAAAATTCTTCCGGCTCCTCCACGACAAACACCACTAGCAACGGCTCCTCCAGTGCGGCTGCCGCCGCGGCGGCTCCCCACACCGTGTTGTTTCATACCAACAAAGGGGTCCAATTAACCAACGACGACCGGCTGGAAAAGCTGCTGCAAGAAAACAAGCTTCGCTACAACTATTCCGAGCCTCCCAGCCTGTGGCACAACTACGTGCCCATGCTGGTCCTCAGCACGTTATTTATTCTCGTCTTCTTATTTATGATGCGGCGGCTGGGCGGAGCGGGAAGCCCAATGGCCTTCGGGCGCAGCCGCGGAAAAATGTACGCCCAGGAAGACATCGGCATTACTTTTGAAGACGTGGCCGGCATCGACGAAGCGGTGGAAGAGCTGCGCGAAGTGGTCGAATTCCTGCGTCAACCCGAGCGTTACCAAGCGCTGGGCGGACGCATTCCCAAAGGCGTGCTGCTCGTCGGACCGCCAGGCACCGGCAAAACGCTGCTTGCCAAAGCCATTGCTGGCGAGGCCGGCGTGCCATTTTTCAGCCTCTCGGGTTCCGACTTCGTCGAAATGTTTGTCGGCGTGGGCGCCGCCCGAGTGCGCGATATGTTTCAGCAGGCCCAGGCCAAGGCCCCGTGCATTATTTTCATCGACGAGCTCGATGCCCTCGGCAAAACGCGCGGCTCCAGTGTGGTTGGTGGGCACGACGAGCGCGAGCAAACCCTCAATGCTTTGCTGGTCGAAATGGATGGCTTCAATTCCAACAGCGGCGTCATCGTGCTGGCCGCTTCCAACCGGCCCGAAACTTTGGACCCCGCTTTGTTGCGGCCAGGCCGGTTCGATCGGCACGTGCTGGTCGATCGCCCCGATGTTGGCGGCCGTGAAGAAATTCTGAAAGTTCACGTGCAAAACGTAAAGCTCGACAACGCCGTCAATTTGAGAGAAATTGCCGGGCTAACGTCCGGCTTTGTCGGCGCTGATCTGGCGAATTTAGTGAACGAAGCCGCCCTGTTGGCCGCCCGCAAAGGCAAAAGCGCCGTCGGCATGGCCGAGTTCAACGAAGGAGTGGAGCGAGTTACCGCCGGCTTGGAAAAACGCAAGCGGGTAATTCACCCGGACGAAAAACAGCGCGTCGCCTATCACGAAGCCGCCCACGCGCTCGTTGCTTACAGCTTGCCGAATACTGATCCGGTTCACAAAGTTTCCATCATTCCGCGCGGCCTGGCGGCCTTGGGTTACACCATGCAGCGGCCCGAGGACGATCGCTACTTGATGACGCAAAGCGAACTGGAGGCCCGCATCCAGGTGCTGCTGGCGGGCACCATTGCCGAAGAAATGATTTTCGAAGATGTTTCCACCGGCGCATCGAACGATTTGGAACGTGCCAGCGACATCGCCCGCTCCATGGTCATGGATTACGGCATGAGCCGCATGGGCCGGGTGAATTATCGGCAAAGCGACCGCTCGCCATTTTTGGTTAGTCCCGCCAACGAGTTTGGCCGGGCCCGCATGCACAGTGAGCAAACCGCCCGCGAAATTGATGAAGAAGTAAAACGGATTGTCGACGAATCGATGGGCAAAGTGCGGCAAATTCTCGCCGCCCGCAAGACTTCGTTGGAAGCGCTGGCCAAACGGTTGATCGATCACGAAACCATCGACGGCGTGGAGCTAAAGGAAATTATCGAGGAAACTTCTCCCAGCCCGCAAATTGTTCCGGGCACGGAAGCCGATCGGAAACGCTCCTCCTCGCAAGCGGTGGTCGAGGCTCCCCTGCCGCGCGAAACCGCCGAAGGCTCGCTGTAAATTGCTCCACATGAGTGGCAAAAATGCCCAAGCTTCCACGAGATCTTCTTTCGCAATCTCGTGTGATTGCCAAGGGAAATCGCATTCGCGATGTTCGTCGGCTCGTGCGACAATACGGGGGCCGGCCGGCTCAATGGATCAAAAAGAGCAGTCCACGGTTTTCTATGGGGCATCGCACTTACGAATTCCATTGGTATGAACATCCTGGCTTGGGCCGATTCGAAATCAAACGTAAAGAAGTGAGTTAGCTATGATTGTAAAACTCAAACGTCGCAACCCTCGCTATCCTGATCTGAGTGTTGGTCAACCCTATGTGGTAATTGGCATCGAGGCAGACGATTTACGCATTTTGAACGACCATGGTCGTCCTTTTTTGTATCCTGCGAAGCTGTTTAAAGCGGTTGATTCGCGGCGACCGGAGGACTGGGTCGAAGAGCGTGGCGACCAGGGTGAGCTTTACGCCTACCCACCACAATTTAATCGAACGGGCTTCTTCGAAGATTTTTTCGATGCCAAACCTACCGCCGTCCGTGCCTTTTGGCACGTCATGAACGAGCGGTTAGCGGCGGCCGTTCTCTGACAGCGCGCGTGTATTTAGCCGCTCGGCTTGTCCAGCGGCTGGTCCAGCTATTTTTTCTCCGGATCGGCCGCCTTCGTTTTGAACACCAACAAATACGGCACCGCCGGGCGATGCTTGGCATCTTGGAAGCTGGCGCTGAACGTCACCTTGATTTCTTTCAAATTTGGATCGACCTCGCTTGCCCCGGCCTCGGGAACCGTCTTCACAACCGCCGGCGCGAGCCAACTCGCCCGGCGGTTTTGTTGTTCTCCTCGCTTTTTATTTCGCCCAATAATTTCGCCCAAATATATAGCCCGACTGCATCAGTCGGGCCGCCCGCGATTCCACCAAACATTCATCCCATAATCCATCCACCGGCAACACGCGCGATAATTATTGATTCGGCGGCGAGGGCGTCGAAATAACGTGAGAATTCTGCGGTTTTTCGCCTGGCGGCCAAGCGGGGGCTTTGTAACTGCCGCCACTGCCTAAGCCCGGTTCCCTGAAGGCGCCCTGAATGAAAATTCGATCGCCCGCTAAAATCGGCGGATTGGCTCCAGGCTTCGTGCCGCTTAGCGCATCGTTCCAATTGACGGGAATGGAACGGTCGATTGCCTTAGGAACAGGCCGGGCAATAAAAATCGTCGATTCCGATAATCCCGTCAAACCCGGAACTTGGGCCACCGCGTCCAGCAGCGTTTCGTTGCCCGTAATGGGGAACCGGTAAATGGTGGAACCTGCCCGACCATCGACGATCACATAAAACACTTTGCTGTTATAAGCATAAATGTCGATGGCCACCTCGGCCTGCAGAAAGAAACCTTTTAGCTTGTCCTCGATTGCTTTTGTCGCTTGCTGGACGGTGTCGTGATCGACTTGCACCTGGCCATAAGTCCCCAAGTTAATGGTTCCATCCGGACCGACTAAATGCTGTCCGTCAATTCCTTTTTCGATGCGCGATTCATCAATCGTTAGCGCGACCTCCGGGCTTTTCAACACGGTCTGCAATTGTGTTTTCACCGCCTCCTGGGCCTCACGCCGCTTTAGTCCGCTAATTTTTACCGATCCATACCTGGGTCCCAGCACAACTTCGCCACTGCTGTCGACTTTGAACTGACCTTTAATCGGCTCAGTGTAAGGAGCGCCTTCGACATCGATAATCACTTTGTCTCCTGGCTGAATGCGAACCGCATCGCGCGGCACCAGCCGGATCGGCGTAATCAGCAAAATATCCGGCGGCTCAATGATGTAGGGCGATTCCGTTTCATTTCGCACTGCCGTGTGATCTGGGTCGGCTAACTCCTTCGATCCCTGGCTTAGCCTGGCGCTAGCGTCGGTCAGCTCCTTCGACGACTGACGTAGCGTGTGATCGGCGTCGGTTAGCTCCTTCGATCCCTGCTTTAGCGTGGCATCAGCGCTGTTCAAGTTTATCGAGTTGCCCGGCTCTTTTTGGGGCTTGTTGATTTGCACCAGAATCTTCGGATCGCGGAAAAAATTACCCAATTGCTTTTCGATGGCCGCTTCGGCCTCCGTTTCCGTCAGCCCGGCCACCATCACTTTGCCGTAAGGGCCCAGCAGAATTCTGCCGGCGGCATCGACGATTAGGCCGTGCGTCAAGTGCTCGGCCCAGCGGTTCTCGTCCATGGTCACGGACACTACGGGCTGCATCAAGGTTTTCTCCAACTGAAGTTTGATCGCCTCTTCGGCATCGCGGCGCGTCAATCCGGCGACCTTGACGGCGCCATAACTGGGCCCCAGCACGACTTCGCCGGCACTATCCACATTGAACGAGCCGTTGATCGGCTCCTCGAGTTTTGTGCCGGTAACTTTGATGCCAATGTTAGCGAAGTAACTGATCTGCGAGGGACGTTTGGGAATCAGCTCCGGTTGCGAGATCACCACCACATCTCCCGGCTCGATGACGAACGCTGGCCCACCTCTTCCCGGGCCAGCCATGGTTGCCGTAATCGCCTGGTCCTCACGAAGTTTTTCCGCGAGCTGTGCGCGCACGACAGCTTTGCGCGTTTCAATGCGATCCTCGAACGATTTAATCTCGCCGGGCAGCTTAGCCTTGTAGTCGGGACTGTAATCGATTTTGTTGGCCTCGATGTCCGCCAGGTCTTGCCGATCCTCGGCCAGCCGCTGGGTATACATCAAAATCAGCGCATCGTCGGCAATGGCTTTCTCGACCAGATATTCCGGAAGCGCGGTTTCCGGTTTTGCACCGGCCGGAGTTGAATTCGTTTGTGCGGATGATTTTTGCACCGCTCCTTTGTTGGGCGAATTGGATTTCGCTGCATCCGTTTTTGGCTTGTTCGTTGGCGATTGAGCGACCGCCAGGCCGACCATCAACATCAAGGCGGCGGGAATTCCGATCCAACGCCACAGCCGGCTCAAGCGAGCGCACGGCTTTTCATGCAGCGAAAGCAGCCGCAGCGTCCGGGCTTTGCTGCTCGACATGCCAATGGCGACTAGCGCTGCCGAGTAACGCCGCGGATTCATCCAAGCGGTGAGCGTATCGGCCAAATCGACCGGATCGGTCCCGCTGGCCACGGCCCAATCGTCGCATGCTTGTTCGCTGGCAATTTGGAACCGGTGGCGCAACACCCACACCAGCGGCGCGAGCGGCAGCAGCATTGTCACCAGCTCGATCCACAGCCGCGCCCAGCCATCGTGCCGGGCCGCGTGGGCCAATTCATGCGTGAAGGCCGCCACCCAATCGATTTTTTGCGAGTTTTGCCCATAGGCAGCCGGAACCAGCAGTTGCGGCCGACCCAGCGCCAAAATCATCGGCGTGTGCACTTGCGGGCTGATCGACATCCGCGGAATGCCTGAAAGGCCTACCCGCTGTGCGGCCACCGTTGCCGCCGCCAACAGTTGAGCATCATCGCTGGGTTTTGCCCGATGCAGCAACCGCCGGGTGGCGATAGTGCTGGCCACCAGCCGCAGCGCCAGCAGTGCCGACGCCGCCAACCAGATGATGCCAAGCCAAAGCATTGAGAATACCGCGGCTGTAGTTTCCATGCGCATGCGGCCATTAGCCCCCGGTTCCACCGGGGGATCCGCCGGCATATGTGCTTCGCTCGCCAATTCGCTAACAGGCGAAGCGGCAATCGGCTTTGCGGCGTCATCGATCGTCGACACCTCCAGGGATTGCAACTCCTGATCTTGGATCGTTGGGACATTGGCTGATCCCGTGGCAGTTGTGTGTATACTCTCACCTCGCCACGGCGAGTCGCCTGCGATGGCCCGGTCCTCGCTCAGAGGAACAGGGAAAGTAGCGGAGGCGAGAACTGTCCATTGCATTTGCCGCGCCGCCCAGCTCGCCACCGGAATCAGCACACACGCCGAAAGTACCACGAGCAGCAGCCACGCCCGAGCGGCGCTTTGGCGCACAAAAAATTGGGCGGCCAGCAAACCCAGTGCGCCGATCAATGTGCTTTGCCACAGGACATCGCACAGCAAACGCTGCCAGCCGTCGGCCGGCAAAAGGGAGAACAAGTGACTCATGACGGGCCCCCTTTCGATTTTTCTTTTCGACGCTGTTCGATCAGTTTCCGCAGTTCTTTCAGTTCATCGTCTGTCAGTCGGTTATCGTCGAGCAAGCTGGCCAGCAGCAATCGTGGATCGCCGCCGAAGGCCGTGCGCAACAGTTCTTTCAGTGTGCGGCCGCCGACTTCCTCCCGGTTGCGCGTAGGAAAATAGATATAAGCCCGACCTGCCGCGCGATGCTTGAGCCAGCCTTTGCGCTGCAACTTTTGCACAGCCGACAGCACCGTGGTGTAGGTGATTGGCCGCCGCTGGCTAATGGCCTGATGGGCCTGCGCGACCGTGGCCTCGCCGCAGTTCCAAATGAATTCCATCACTTCGCTTTGCAGCGAGCCCAATCCGTGCACGGGCTTCGACATGCCGTTTTCTCCAGACGCCACCATTGTTTCCAGACGCCATTGCCAGGCGGGCGATTTTATTACGTCGCACCGACGTACGTTGTTTTAACGTAGGCCGAAGAATCTGTCAAGCGATTTTTTTGTGCCGCCCGATCAGCGCCGGTACTCCCGCTGCCAGTTCCCACGCTCCTGGCCCGACTCTGCATTTTTCACTTTGCACTTTGCACTTATCGTTCCCCTTCCCGGTGGCTCCGCGCCTCCGTGGTGAAAAAAACTTTCGAAAATTGGGCCACTCGTTTGATACAATGTGCCCCGCAGCGTTTGGCGCTGTGTGCCTATCGGCCGAATGGGAGGCCGGAGGCGCGCGATCTTTGGCAATTTAAATCTTGGCAATTGCAGCGCGGAACCGGCGTTTGTGCAGCCCTCTTCCTATCCACAGCAGGCCGGAAGAGGGCGGCCGGCGGGGCCCAGGCATGAATTTGGAAGCTACCCGCCTAGCCAAGCCGCTGGACAAATCACCCAGTTTTGGCGCTCAAATAAAAATCCCGGACAAAATTCTTCCGCCACTACGTCACCAGTCGCGCCAGGGTGAAATAGACGAGCAGCGTAATCATGTCGGCAGTGGCCAGCGCAATGGGTCCGGCGGCCACTTGTGGATTACGTCGCAACATTCGCAACAGGTTGGGCATGGCAACGCCGATCAGCGCCGCCACCGTCATGCCGCCGCCGATTCCCAACAATAGACACACCGCCACCCGGTAATTGTGCAGCCAAACAATCGAAACCAGGGCCACTAGCGCGGCACTTACGCTTCCCAACATCACGCCCACCAAAAATTCCTTTCGCAACTTCGCCCATAACCCGGCCAGAGTGGGCGGCCGGCCATGCAGCCATTGCAGAGTCAAACTGACCGATTGGATACTGACGCTTTCGGCCAAGCCCAAGACCACCGGCACGAACAAAGCCAACGCCACCACGCGTTCCAACTCCGCCTGGAAGATTCCGGA
Source organism: Pirellulales bacterium (assembly GCA_035656635.1). NCBI lineage: Bacteria > Pseudomonadati > Planctomycetota > Planctomycetia > Pirellulales > Pirellulales bacterium. The sequence goes on along the minus strand of DASRSD010000064.1, from coordinate 3,202 downwards.
AATGAATGCCGCGATGATGCCCCCCACGATGTTGCAGATCAGCCAGGGGAACCGGCTACGAAATGCCGCCGCCGGCCGCGCATGTTGCGATTCGGCCAAATGCACGCCAATCAACTGAAACAGATCTTCGCTCCGTTCTGCTTCCTCGAATTCCGCCCGGCCTTCGGTGTATAAACCTACATCGACAACCCCAATCAACCGGCGCTTGCCGTCCACAATGGGAAACGCCAACAACTTGTGGAGCGTAAACAATTCGCAGGCTTCCAGCACCGTGGCCGTTTCGGGAATGGTGATTACATCGCGGATTAGAATATCCGCAATGGAAGTTTCCAGCGAACTCAACAACAGACGCCGCGTGGGCACTACCCCAACCAAATGGCCGTTATCGTCGACAACATAGAAGTAAATGAAGTGCCCGATGGTCGGATTTTCGCGGATGCTGGCGAGCGCCTGCCCAACGGACTGCTGCTCCTTAATTTGGACGAAGTCATACCCCAAGTGCTTGAGGATGCTGTCATCCATCGACAATTTCGCCAATTGCACATTCATGCTCAGGAGAGTTTATCAAGGCATAGTGAACCGAGAACAGTCGTACTCGTGATTCCGTCCGCGGCGGTGGTTCTACCATACCGAACGTTGCCAATTGCTTAAACCCGAAATTTCGCAGCCCGCACCCATTTAAAATGAGAAATGCAACGACTTGCCGAATTTGTATTCGAGTGCCTTGGATTGCGATTTTATTGATGGGGCAACGTGGCGTGCCGCTGGCACTGAAGCAGACTCAACGAATCCCGCGGAGCCTCTGACAGGCATGAAGACTTATGCCGCCGATCGCCAAAACTTTGCCGCCATTCGGAAAGCTTGCCAAAACATTGCCGTGCTCGCCGCCAAGAGCAACATCGCGGCGACTACAACTACAACAGCTTCCACCATCGAGACGGCCGGAAATTGCGAAATATACAATGCCGAATACACCATAGGCCCACCTGCGGCAAAGAAGTGACGAGTATCGGGCAAGAAAAGAACGATTGATCTCCGCGATCGAAAGCCAACTTGTTCCCTGTAGCAAATTGGTTCATGCTCCGTCAACCAATTTCCAAGTGCCGATACAATGATTCAGCAAAAATCTTCCGGAAGCAACGGATCATGCGGATGCGGTAAAATCTACCGTTATGATATTCCGATTTGCCAGTTTCCATTGAATCGCCTCGTAAACTATGATTATGCTAGAATCAACGACCATCGGAACGTCATTGAACCAACATAGCAATCGTTTCGCGGAGTACGCTTCCACGTGGCAAGTATCAAACGCATTTTAGTGACTGGCGGGGCTGGCTTTTTGGGTTCCCACTTGTGCGATCGCCTGGTTGACAATGGCCACGATGTCGTTTGCGTTGACAACTTCTTCACCAGCCAGAAAACCAACGTAGCCCCGCTTTTGGAACGAGCCAACTTCGAATTGCTCCGTCATGACATCATCCAGCCGCTGTTTCTCGAGGTCGACGAAATCTACAATCTGGCCTGCCCTGCCGCGCCGGGCCACTACCAATACAACCCCATTAAAACGATCAAAACCTCGGTCATCGGAGCCATTAATTTGCTGGGAATGGCCAAACGCTGCCGGGCGAAAATTCTGCAGGCTTCCACCAGCGAAGTCTATGGCGATCCAGAAGTCCATCCGCAGCCGGAAACTTATCGCGGGGCAGTGAACACCCTCGGACCGCGGGCTTGCTACGATGAAGGCAAGCGCGCCGCCGAAACATTGTTCATGGATTACCACCGCATGAACCGCGTCAACATTCGGCTGGTCCGCATTTTCAATACTTACGGACCACGCATGCATCCGTACGATGGCCGCGTGGTTTCCAATTTTATCCGCCAAGCGCTGTTGAATGAAAACATCACCATTTACGGCGATGGCAAGCAAACCCGCTCTTTCTGTTACCGCGACGACCTCATCGAAGGCATGATTCGCATGATGAACGCCCCGGACGATTGCATCGGGCCAATCAACATCGGCAATCCGGACGAGTTCACCATTCTGGAATTGGCCCAGCTCGTGCTGGAACTCACCGGCTCCCAGGCGAAATTGGTTTACAAGCCTGCTCTGCCCGACGATCCCGCCAAACGCCGGCCAGATATTACCCGAGCTCGCGAAAAACTCGGCTGGCAACCGACCACCAAACTTCGCGAGGGCCTGCAAAAAACCATCGAATGGTTCCGCAGCATCGATCTGAAGCAATACCGCGCTCCCACGCCCAATTATTGATCTTTCCGGCGTTCGGCACCCTCAACCCATTCCTAAGGAACCGTCTGTGAACAGGCAAATTCGCCCTTTTCAGGCCGAACCACGCCGCCGCAGATTTTTCTTCCGCTTGCTACCAATCGGCGGAACCTGGCGGTAAAATCAGGGTTGAAAGGTACAGGCAATTGAAGGGAAGGCCTTTCGTTAGTTTTCCAATCGTCGGCTCGGGCAGGCCGTGCTTTCCACCCTATCGAACAGAGGAGCATCGTCATGCGGCACACGAAAATCTTGGCACTAGTCGCTGCGTTCACTCTCTTGGTCACCGGCGGCCTGGTGCAGGCCGGCGAGGGCACAGCCAAGGCCGATGCCAAGGGGAAAAAAGCAGCCAAAGAAGGCAACTCCGCCCAGCAACTCATCGACAAGTTCGATAAGAACGGGGACGGCAAGCTCGACGCCAACGAATTGGCGGCCGCTGTGCAAGATCGCCAGGAAAAACACGCCAAGGCAGAAAAAGTCGTCAAGTCGGGCAAAAGCGCCAGTGAGTTAGGCGCCGACTCCAACACCGCCCGGGCGGAAGAACTCATCAAAAAGTTCGACACCAATGGCGATCACAAGTTGGACGCCACCGAGCTACAAAACATGCTCAACGCCGGCCAGGCTGAACACGCCGGCCATAAAAAGGCAGGCAATACTTAATCGCGGGCACCGTCCTTTTATTTTTGTCTCGGATTTTTTATTTGCTGACAAAACTCCTCCTTTCTGCGCATCAAGCTGTGACGTTTGCCCGAAGTTTTCCGAGCGATTCACAGCCGCGGCGGGACAGAATGCTTCCGATTTACGTCCGCCCATGGGAATTGTTGGCGAATACATCAGAGGTTAGGGATTAGGGGATGGAGGGTAGGGACAAGTGTCGACACGGCTCGTGCCGGCAGGGTTGCTAGGGTCGAGCATAGCGAG
>DASRSD010000063.1 GCA_035656635.1 Pirellulales bacterium | reverse complement strand
AAGATTACCGAGAAAAGTGGACGAGCAAAGGCTTTGAAGAAAGTCAATATGGAATTGGGGCTGCGAGTTAGAACAATTCGACATTGACTTTTGAGGCAGACACTCGACTTTTGAGGCAAGTCGTCTTTTTTAGGCAAAGCCGACGTTCGTGTGTACGTCTGTATACTATGTTGCGATGCTAGCACTGTCAACACAACGCGAGACCATCGACGCCTTGCGGCAGCAGCTTCATTTTTGGGAAGTTGCTCGACGTCCAACACTTCCACCGTTTTCAAGCGGATGCGAAGCGTTGGATCGTCTGTTGCCCGGCCGCGCCTTTCAGCGCGGCACGCTGACTGAATTCCTCGCCGATACCGGAATCGCTGCAACTGCATTGGGGTTGATTGCCGCACGGCAAGCCTGCCTGGATGGCGCAACCTTGGTGGTGGTTGATCGCGGATGGTCATTTTATCCGCCAGCAGCCAACACGTTCGGCATCGACTTGGGTTCCACGATATTCATTCGCCCGCGAACTCGCAAGGACGAGCTTTGGGCTTTGCACCAATCGCTGTCCTGCAAGGGGGTCGGGGCTGTCTTATGCTGGCCAGACAAATTAGACGGACGAGCATTTCGTGCCTTGCAGTTGGCGGCAGAATCGAGCGGTAGCGTCGGGGTATTCATTCGCTCCCTCTGCGTGCGCGGACATCCAACTTGGTCCGACATGCAACTTTTGGTGGAAGCTCGGCCTGCTCTCAATACAACTCGTCGATTACGAATCGAAGTCGTTCGCTGTCGAAACGGTCATGCAGGGGCAACGGTGGAATTGGAACTGGACGATGAAACGGGAACGCTCCAAGAATCGCGCACTGTGTCTCTGGCTCCCTCAATGGCCATTGCAGCGATTGCGCCTAGCACGGCCAGAGCTTAGGCACCGCGAACTGATTTTGTATGCACTGCACCGTGGTTGCCTGCGAGTAGTCGCCAGCAGCAAGCGAAACATTCCGCTAGGAATGCCATTGGCCGAAGCGACGGCGCTGGCTGCCGCTCACTTTGAACAGCATGATCCGCTGGCCGATCAGGCGACGCTCTTATTGCTGGCCGCATGGTGCGAACAGTTCAGCCCGATTGTCGGCATTGAACAGCCGGACAATCTTTGTATGGACGTGACAGGCTTGGGGTCACTGTTCGGCGGGGAGCCGTTGCTTGCCCAACAAATCGTCAAAACATCGCATCGTCGTGGTCTTTCGATTCGAGTTGCAATTGCGGACACACTTGGGGCCGCATGGGCCGTAGCACACTATGGCGAGTGTCCCGGCATTGTGCCGCACGGCGAAATGAACGCACTGGTCGATTTGCCCATTGCCTCCCTGCGCATTGAAGAAACAGAGATTCTCGCTGAGTTAGGTGTTGAGAGAATCGGCCAACTGTTGAAACTGCCACGCAATGCGATAGCCTCCCGTTTTGATCCGCTGCTTTTACGTCGGCTGGACCAATTCACAGGCTTAATTCCCGAAACAATTGTATCACATCGGTCCCTGCCAGAAATCACAACAGAAATCGAGTTGGAATATCCTACCGAAGATCGACAGACGGTTGACATTATTCTCCGAGAACTTGTGGAGCGTGTCGCACAACCATTGGCGCAGCGACAGCAGGGAGCAATCCAGTTGGAATGTCAATTCCGATGCGAAGATGCCGAGCCACTCAAAATACAAGCGGGTTTGTTCCGGGCTAGTGCCGATCCAAAACATTTGCTCGACCTGTTGCGAATGCGATTGGAACGAGTTGTACTCGGTGGTCCCGTAACCGCAGTCAAATTATCAGTGCCGCTCGCCGCTCGTTTGCAAACCTGGCAACCGGAACTTTTCGAGCCGTCGCGGCGTGAAGGGAGGCGGCAAGTTGGCTTGCTTGTGGATCGACTCAGCAATCGGCTCGGGCGCGAATCGGTCATTCGCGCGGTGCCACAATCCGAGGCCCAGCCGGAATTGGCGTTTCGCTACGAACCGCTGGCTGGCGTGCCGCCACGCAAATCAAAACAGCAGCGCTGGAAGCAGTTGCCGCGACCATTGTGGCTGGAAGCCGAACCCATTCCGCTGGAAGTGCTGTCGGTCGTGCCCGATGGTCCGCCCATCCAATTTCATTTCCACGGTCTGCAACGAGTCGCTCGCACTTGGGGACCAGAGCGAATCCAAACTGGGTGGTGGCGCGGCCGTTACGTCCAGCGCGATTACTACCGGATCGAGACGACGACGGGCAGACGCTTCTGGTTGTTTCGCCGGCTATCGGATGCCAAATGGTTCTTGCATGGGGTATTCGACTGATGCCTGACAAACCAGAAAGCAAACGTAGGCCGCTCGAAGCTGCCACAACAAGCGCACCTGCGGCGATTCCCTACGCCGAACTCCATTGCAAAACCAATTTCTCATTTCTGGAAGGTGCTTCGCATCCTGACGAACTTGTCTGTCGTGCCGCCGAACTTGGATACAGGGCGCTGGCGATTACGGACCGCAACAGTTTGGCCGGAATCGTGCGAGCGCACGGAGCGGCCAAGCAAGCACAATTAAAATTGCTGTTCGGCACTGAACTCACTCTTGTCGATGCCTCTACGGTTGTTCTGCTAGCCACTGATCGCAAAGCCTACGGTCGGCTTTCCCGCTTGATAACCATTGGCCGGCGCAATGCTCCCAAAGGTGAATTCCGGCTGTCGTTCGATGAGCTTGCCGGTCATGCGGAAGGGTTGCTCGCCACTGTCGCTGGCGAAGTCAGTCGGCACGATCTTTTCCGTTACCGTGAATTGTTTGCGGATCGCTGTTACTTATTAGCTGAATTGCATCGGGGGCCAAACGACGAGCGCGAGCTAGAACAGCGGATGCACTTGGCCAAACAAGCTCGTGTGCCCTTGGTCGCGGCCAACGATGTGCATTTTCATCATCCTTCGCGGCGGGCGCTGGCTGATGTACTGACTGCCACGTGCCACGGTTGCACTGTGGCTGACGCCGGCGAACTCTTGTACCCCAATGCCGCTAGGCACTTGAAAGCGCCGGAAGAAATACAGGAGTTGTTCGCTCGTGCGCCCGACGCGATGCGGCGAACCATCGAAGTCGCCAGCCGATGCACGTTTTCATTGGACGAGCTGCGCTACGAATACCCGGAAGAATTGGCACCAGCCGGGCAGACGCCGCTGGAACATTTGACCAAGCTCACTTGGGACGGCGCTCGGCAGAGGTATCCCAATGACATTCCAGCGAAGGTTCGACAACTTCTGGAACACGAACTGGCGCTGATCGTCGAATTGCGGTATGAAGCGTATTTCCTGACCGTGTGGGATTTGGTGCGCTTCGCGCGTTCGCGGAACATTCTCTGCCAAGGTCGGGGATCAGCAGCCAACTCAGCGGTTTGCTATTGCCTGGGTGTGACCTCCGTTGATCCCGAACGGATCGACGTTTTATTTGAAAGATTTATTTCGCGCGAACGCAACGAAGCGCCCGACATCGACGTGGATTTTGAACACGAGCGCCGAGAGGAGGTCATTCAATACGTTTACCAAAAGTATGGCCGCGAACGAGCGGGCATGACCGCCGAAGCCATTACATACCGGCCCCGCTCCGCCGTGCGAGACGTAGGCAAGGCATTAGGACTGTCGTTGGATCGAGTCGATGCGCTGGCAAAAACTCTCGATAGGCACAGTACGTTGCCCGAACAGCGCTGCGCCGCTGCCGGGATTGATCCGCAATCGCAAGTCGGCAGGCAACTGTTGGGCTTGGTAGGCGAACTACTCGGCTTTCCCCGCCACTTGGGACAACACGTCGGGGGACTGGTGATTACGCAAGGTCCACTCTGTGAGCTGGTGCCGATTGAGAATGCCGCGATGGATGGACGCACGGTGATCCAGTGGGACAAGGACGATCTGGACGAACTTGGCATCTTGAAAGTGGATTGTCTTGCGCTTGGGATGCTCACCGCGATTCATAAATGCTTCGACCTTGTGGAGCAGTATCACCATCGCAAACTTTCAATGGCAGATATTCCCGAAGGAGACAACGGCGTGTACGACATGATCTGCCGCGCCGACACGATGGGAGTGTTTCAAATCGAAAGTCGGGCGCAAATGAGTATGTTGCCGCGACTGCGACCGCGCAAATTTTACGACCTCGTAATTGAGGTTGCCATCGTTAGACCGGGCCGATTCAAGGCGATATGGTGCATCCGTATCTGCGACGACGGGCTAGTGGCGAAACGGTTGAATATCCCAACGATGAAATCCGCGAAGTGTTGCACAAAACTTTGGGCGTGCCGCTATTTCAAGAGCAAGCGATGAAACTTGCGATTGTCGCGGCTGGATTCACGCCAGGCGAAGCCGATCAATTGCGACGAGCGATGGCTGGCTGGCGACGACCGGGAGAAATCGAGCAGTTTCATCAGCGGTTAATCGCAGGAATGAAGGAGAAAGGGTTATCAGATCAATTCGCCGAAACGGTGTTTCGTCAAATTCGTGGCTTTGGCGAATATGGTTTCCCGGAAAGCCATGCCACGTCGTTTGCGCTGATCGCTTATGTTTCGGCTTGGTTGAAGTTCCATTATCCGGCGGCGTTCTGCGTGGCGCTACTCAACAGTCAGCCGATGGGCTTTTATGGTACAGCGCAACTCGTGCGAAATGCACAGGAGCATTGCGTTGATGTTCAACCCGTGGACGTGAACTACAGTCGATGGGATTGCACACTGGAAGGCAACGCAATCCGTTTGGGGCTGCGAATGGTCGTTGGCCTTTCGCAATCGCAAGCATCGCGGATCGAACAACAACAACCGTTCCGGTCGATGGATGAATTCAAAGGGAATGTGCCTGCGAGTATCGTTGAACGGCTGGCAAGAGCCGATGCGTTCGGATCGTTGAAACTGAATCGTCGAGCTTCGTTGTGGCAGGCGTTATTGCCGGCAACGACAAAGGGGGTCTGCCCCTTGTTCGACGGTTTGTATGATGGCGAAGCGCCAATCGACTTACCTGTGATGGACGCGCGGTCGGAAGTGTTTGCCGATTATCGCACTGCGGGTTTGTCACTCAAAGCGCATCCGGTTTCATTCTTCCGTCGAGAGTTGGACCAGTTGGGTGTAGTGCCGGCTGCGCAGTTAGCAGCGCTGCAAGATGGCAGATTTGTGCGGGTCGCTGGATTGGTTTTGGTCCGTCAGCGGCCCGGCACAGCCAAGGGGATAACTTTCGTCACGATTGAAGATGAAACCAAGGAAGCGAATCTCATCATTCGGATGGATGTTTGGGAGAAATTCTATTCCGTAGCCCGCACTGCGCCGGCCTTCATCGCCAGTGGCCGATTGCAGAACCAACAAGGCGTCATTCATGTTCTCGTTTCACGCTTGGAAAACATGAACGAGCGGCTGAATGAACTTCGCTCACAATCGCGGGATTTTCAATAGTGCCGCAAGTTAGACTGGCTGCCGAACCATTGGCCCCAGAGCACCCCAGAACCGAACAGCCCTGATCTCAGAACCTCAGCCGTCATACTCGAAAAATTCACGGCCATCCAGGCTCGCTCCCACTAACTTAGCCGGATGAACGACACTCCGTCGGCGATCACCCGATCCAAAGTAGCAGGACTGCCGGCAATGAGCTAGACTTCCAAGTGAGTCAATTTCCCAGTCCTCGGAGAACCAAAAACAAGCCACGATTAGGCTCTGAATACAACTTGATTGACGCGCGTGCGTTAAATCTGCTTCCCTCAAAAACCGCCAGATAGAGTCTCACGACTCTAGCAGAAGAAGCAGTGCTGACCGCGCTCCCGTAAGGGAGCGTCGGCTAGTGCTGTTCTTCTGCGGCCCCTGGCGGGGCTTGAGGGAGCGGCCTAGTTCGGCGCTCCTCTTTTTTTGCGCAATTAACCATGAAAACACAAGAACCCTTTGACCCAAATGATCGCGTCTACGACACCTGTGATGATGCAGACCCTCGTCCCTGCCTAGTGCAAATGAGGTTTTCGTTTCCAGGCTCATGGGACACATCTCGTTATCGCTTCCTCACGGCAAATCGTACATCAACGACGGTAAAGCGAGACGAAATCGCGTCTGAGAAAAATGCTAATTACGATTTCCGACGATTCGCGGCACGATTTACTGTTTTCGTCATTTCATGTTCGTCTGTATTGATTTGGCTCTTGCCAAACGCAGCAATCGCGGATGAAGCACCCGTCGGTGTACACAAGCTGGAAGATTTCAATGTTCTTGGCGATCAAATTTCCACCCCGCTGTCCGAATTCAAGCACCGGCATCCTGATACTAAGCTCGACACATCGGATGCAGAACGTAGTAACGGGATAGATTGCTATGCTTTGACTAATCTTGGCCAAGTCAGTCAAGCTCGATTCTCTTTTTACAATAACCAAGTTTTCGGCATCGAAGTTACTTTTACTCGTGAACAAATTGCTAAATTTGGCGGCGTCAAAGAAATCTCGAAAATGCTCGCCGCCGATTTCGGCCTGCCCGATCGGACGACAGAGGTTCCAGACCTCGGAACGATTTCGATTTGGACTCCGATGTCTCTTAAACGACGGGCTGAATTTGCTATTTTCGCGGAGGCCGCAGTCCTCGTCGTTCTCGACACACAGGCCGAGCATGAAATTCATCCGCCGCCTACTCCCGACGCCGCCAAACAGGAACTCGTCGAACGTGCGCGAGCCATGAATACAGGCTTTGACAAATTCGAGAAGAGCATAATCGTATTGCTCCGTAATGGAGAAAAGCTCGGTCAGAGCAATACGTCCGATAAAGTCAAGTATACTTATGAACGATTCCGCGAGATAGCGAGCAATGCCGAGCAAAAGACGGCGACCATTCGTGCGATTGTTCAACGAGCCGCTGATGGGGACACCTCGGATGAGGCAAAGGATGGTGTCACTCTCAGCGCCAGAGTTGCACTTTGGTACGGTCATGCGCTTAGCGCTGCAAATGATAGGCTGATACGAGCGGTAGATGAAGCGACTGAAAGAGACGTGCGGAGACGCCAGTTGGCAACGCAGAGCGCACGCGATCTTGGCTACGGGGTAGGAGTAACGATGGAGGGTTACAATTTCCTGCGAGATGGCATCGAAAAATGGGAAGCCGATGTAATTTTGAATTCCACTGGCGTTGAGCGATCGCGCAGCGGGAACCTGGTTGTGTATTGCTGGAAAGATGGGTCTAAGATTATTACTGCTACATTCAGCAGCGACAAACTTGTTTCCAAGGCTCAATCTGGCTTATAGCTACGGTCGCTCCTAGGCGCTGATTAAACTACATACGTGCAGACGACTACGTCCAGTCCAGCCGCCATATTCAGGCTCACGCGGCCCATTTACTTGGTAGGCAAACGGACCTTCCACAACTTCAATACGTTCCCGAAAGAGTCTCAAGTTAAGGCGCACACGGTCGCTTCGGGGAACGCGCCAGCCGGCTCCTGCTTCCCATGATACTAAGCGCATCTCTGGAACCTCTGCTGCTTGAAGGCAAGAGGCCCAACGATGCGACGCTATGCTTGGAGTCAACAGCTTCGCAATAGCTTGATGAATCAATGTCCCCTGCGCGGACTCTCGACCCGTCAGGATTACGGCGGGAGTTCTCGTAGTGGGACGGTTGATGGCTTCCGCGACCCAATTCTTCAACCAGTCGCGTTGGTCATCACAAGCCTCGAACAATTGGTCCCAATAGTTATGATTTTGCCGTGGTTCCGCAGATTCCTGATGCACTCACGAAACGTAGACTCTCCCAGGCCATAGCGGATGCGCACCCATCATGCGAAAAGATTTCCGACGATTCCGTCGTCATCGCTCACCAAGTGACTGTAAAGGCTAGTCGTACCAAGCGACGAGTGACCGGCGGCTTCTTTTACTTCAACGATGCTGCGACCCGCGTGGAGCGCGTGGGAAATGAAAGAGTGTCGCCCATGATGAATCGTAATTTCATCCTGCCGTTCACGCCCCAGGATTCGGCAACTGGCTTTGAATCGCTTGCGGGCATTTCGCCGGTCGATCTGTTTCCCGATACTGCCCTTGCTCAATGAGCAGATAAAAAGGTCGCTTCCAGTGGCTCCCTGCTCGGTGCGAAGCTGCTTCCATGCCCTCAGATCGTCGAGAGTCCCTTGATCGAACGAGAGCGGCACCACCCGCGCTTTGGCACCCTTTCCGATGGTTTTCGGGACCCGGATGCTGGGGCTAGTGCTGCCCACTCGCACGTGATCCATAGCCAGACGAATTAGCTCGCTCGCCCGCAAGCCGCAACAGCAGGCGAGACGGAACAGCACAAGGTTCATGTGCGTGTTTGCAGATCGGCGAGATTTGCGCTTCAGATCGCCTAAAACGGCCAGGATTTCTGCCTTAGTCAGCACTTTGCTGCGGTTGACTGTCCAACTGCCCATAATGGGGCCTCCCTAACGAATTTAACTGCTTTACTGTAAGCCTAGTTCAAACTAGGCAAAATACAACACGGGTTTGACTGCTTTCCCTCTGAATTGCAGTCAAATTCGTAATCGGCATTGTTTTCGCTACGTTCGGAGTATCCGTCAGTTTATTTCAGTAGGAATGAAAAGCTCTCACTCGGATTGTGGCGGATTGGGGTGCGATCCGGTTAGACCCTGTTAGAGGCCGACCTGGATGTGCATCGCCTAGCCAGACAATCGCTGGGCTGCACAGACGTGTTTGGTTTCTGATCGCCGGATCAACGACGGTCGGGTTCCGAATTGAGAGATCAGAAGCCGGTGCAAGCGGAGCTTTCGACACATCCGGTATTCAGATCAGCGATATGTGAGAAAACTTCTAGCGGATACGGCAAAAAAGAGCTTTGATGGGATAGACCCCTAAGAGAGTTCGGTGTCGCTGCTCGCTTTGTCGCCGTGGGTATACACATCTCACGCACGGACGAGCTTTACCAATCCGACCGAATCACTGCATTCATCCACGTCCAATAGAAGTGTTTCCGCTCGGCAGGGATGCCCTTCTACCCGGCTGACTTATTTGGCGTAGGTCATGAAGCTCTCGGGCTTCATCTCAAGAAGACACTCGCGCGTAAACGAGCAACTCGCTTTTTGACCAGACTGGCATCGTGGTTGCGCTTGCGTATTTCCGAACACTCAATCCACAACGCGCCTTTTCACAATTATTCCTTTGAAAGCTAACATGAACATTCCACTTCCAGCACTTCGACAAATAGATATTGACCGCTTCAATATGAAAACGCAACAAGGCTCTCCAAATGAATGTTGGCCCTGGAAGGGAGCCACATATCAAAGCGGATATGGAATGGTGAGCATTAAACGGAAGATATTCCGTGCGCCCAGAATTGCTTATTTCCTACAACACAGTGTGGACCCAGGACATTTATGTGTGTTGCATAAATGCGATAACCCCAAGTGTGTTAATCCAAATCATTTGTATGCTGGTAATTCAGCACAGAATGTGCGCGACCGTGTGGAGCGCGGTCGATCGTGCAGAGGCGAGCAGCACGTAAGTGCAATTCTTAACACTAAAGATGTCCGTTTCATACTTGCCTCTCCTCTTACGGCAGATGTGCTAGCGAGCACGTTTGGCGTTAGCGAGTCAACGATACGGTCCATACGTGCCAGGAGAATTTGGAAGCACATTCAATGCCCGAACGATTTGGGCAAACATACAGAATGCTACGAGAACCTACTGTCGAATGTTCAGAGTGCGGCAAATAACTAGACGTAGTTTGTGTATCACGCGACAAGCAGTCTTGTTCCCGCTTCAGCTCGCTATGCCGTGCCTTATTTAGGGACAGGTAGGCATAGATCAAAGCTGTCTCCCGTGCCGCAGGTTCCCAGACAATTGTTTGGGGCGCTCGTGTGTCCGGCCTGGCTGGCCACGCTGGACGGCACATTCCCGAAAACATTTATACAAAAGTATTTGCTATCAAGCGTACTTTTCACAATCTAACTAAGTAAATCTGAATACCCAGCCAGCATGGCCATGCTGGACATCAAGGAACAACAACTGGCCACTTTAGTTACTTTTTAGGAGAGAGTTTATGCCTACAGTCTTAGAAGGTCTCAGCAATTTCCTCACTGCTCGCTCAGCGACGCACAATGCGCCGGAGCTATTGGCGCTGTGGGGTCCGCACATGGAAACACAGGTGAACGCTTCACCTGGCAATGGTGAACCGGTAGAGAACCGGAAGAATACCTGGACGGATGGCACCTACGAGTGGCATTCAATCCGTATCCCGAAGAACGCTTACAGCGAACCGGAGTTCAGCGACTATCCGTTGAAGTACCCGTTTGACCTGCACGCCGAAGGTATCGGCATGACCGGCTGGGATTGGAAGAAGCGCGTGTCGCGCCATCTTGGCTTCGACTTCGACAGCATTACAGGACACGCTGCTGGTATTGGTATCAGCAGAGACGACCTGGATACGGTGAAGAAGAACGCCTGCAAGATTCCCTGGGTGGAAGTGCGCAAGAGCACGGGTGGGAAAGGGCTGCATCTCTACGTCTACTTCGATGAAGCGGGCGTGCCGACCGAGAACCACACAGTTCACGCGGCCTTGGGCCGAGCGGTGTTGGGTCTGATGTCCACCGAGACAGGATTTGACTTTGCTTCGCAGATTGATGCCTGCGGTGGGAATATGTGGATTTGGCATCGGAAGATGTCAGCAGCCAATGAAGGGCTGATGCTCATCAAGGCCGCGACACAGAAGCTTAACGTAGCCGACTTGCCCGCGAACTGGCGGGATCATGTTGAAGTTGTAAGTCGTAGTAGAACGAGGGTTCGCGTGGAAGGCATAGATGCCGAGGACATTGATGCGTTTGAATCGCTCGTATCTTGCAGGCAAAAGACATCGCTAGATAAGAAACACAAAGCAGTCATTGATGCACTTCTACGTTCAGGCTATTCCACATTTTGGGTGCCCGACCATCACATGCTGCAAACGCACACTTGTGCGTTGAAGAAGATCGTTGAAGAGATCAAGATCGAAGGCATGTTCAATACCAACTCGCAAGGCCGCAATCCTGGCGAACAGAACTGTTTCATGTATCCGTTGGACAACGGAGCATGGAAAGTTTATCGCTACTCGAAAGGCTCAATCGAGCATCCGTCTTGGCAGCAAGATAAAGAAGGCTGGACCACTTGCTATTTCAATCGTAAGCCCAGCCTCGATGAAGCTGCGTCCGCCCTGGGCGGCGCTGAACGATCTGCGGGAGGCTTCGAGTTCGACACCGCGAAAGAAGCCGTCAAAGTGATCGAGGCAATGGGTGAGGCGGTACGGTTGCCAGAAGAACTGGAGGACCGCGAAGCTCACGTCATCAAGAACAAGGACGGCCAAGTCGTTCTCGCTGTCAAGCGCAAAGATAAGGAAGAAGCTCGTCCGAAGGGCTGGGCATCGAAGCGCGGCGGCTGGTGGGAGAAAGTGTTCAAGATGCTAGACGTAGAGAATCACAACGAAACGCAATTCGATCAGTACGACAAAGTCATTCGACAACTTGTAACGCCGGCAGAAGAGGATGCAGGCTGGATGCTGCGTTCAAAGAAAGGAATTTGGCAACGCTTCTCGACTGAAAAGGTGAAGATGCGACTTATCAACCTGAGCATTCCTGAATCGGAAGTCAAAGCACTTCTGGGCGGCGCAATCGGTGAGGCTTGGACGCTAGTGAATCTGCCGTTCCAAGATGAATATCCTGGCGATCGACAATGGAATCTCGGCGCTGCGCAGTTCGTTTACAAGCCCATCCCGATTGAGGATGAAACACCTCTTCATCATCCACATTGGGATAAGATTCTCAAGCATTGTGGGAATGACCTTACCGCCACACTCAAAACGCTCGACTGGGCACAGAATGCTGGCGTTCAGACGGGCGAGGATTATTTGAAGTCATGGATCGCCTGCGCTTTCCGCTGTCCGTTCGAGCCGTTGCCATATCTATTCTTTTATGGGTCGCAGAACTGCGGGAAGTCGATCTTTCACGAATCACTTTCTGCGCTAATCACAAAAGGAGTGGTGAGGGCAGACAGGGCGCTCACAAACCAAGGTGATTTCTGTGGCGAACTTGCCAACGCAATCATCTGTGTCGTGGAAGAGAAGGACATCAGCAAATCCAGCGGCGCGTACAACAAGATCAAGGATTGGGTAACGAGCCGAATGATCTCGATTCGCAAGATGCGAACGGACAGCTATGAACAGCCCAACACCACGCACTGGATTCAATGTGCAAATGATCCTGGAGCTTGCCCGATCCTGCCGGGAGACACACGGATCACCTCGATCTACGTCTACGACCTAGAGCCGGATCAAGAAATTCCCAAGATGATCCTGATGGATCGGCTGCGGGAAGAAGCACCGGCGTTCATGCGGACGCTGCTCGATCTGGAATTGCCCCCTATTGTGGGACGCTTACGACTGCCTGTTCTTTGGACGCCCAATAAGGATCGTCTGATCCATACAAAACAGGAGATGCTCGTAGAAGAAGCATCTTTCAAGAATTCGGCGGTGCGGACCATTAACCTGAAAGCGTTTGTCGAGACGAAGTGTCGCCTTATCCCAAATCGTTGCGTTTCAAAGAATAAAATTTTTCGAGCTTGTAATGACTGGCTGCGATCCAAATCGCAGCACGGATATGGAGGAAAAACTGGCAAAGGCCAGTTTTCCAAAGATTTACTAAATCTTTTCCGAGACAGAATAACTTCCAATAAGAAGAGTAGAAATCACAAAAGGATTCCCTGCTTCCTTGGAATCACTCTGCAATCTTCGGAAAAAGCCGGCCAGGTGAACATTATAAAGTCAGATGCGATCTCGCTCTGCGCCTCAAACTCTTCCGGTGACACTTTCGATCATCGGCTGGCATCTTAATCAATTGCTTGGGATGCCGTTGCTCATAAGCGGCTACTACGGACGCGCTATGCAAGGTGATCGCACAGCATCTGAGGAACCATAAATATTTTTACAAGGAATGATGAAATGGACACTGAAACTTCACGGCCATTGGATGTTAAGGATATTGCCGCGCGACTCCGCTGCCATCCCCGCACGATTTGGCGAATGGAGGGACGAGGCCAAATTCCCGAAGCTCGGAGGTTCGGAAAAAAAGTGATTTGGGACCGAGATGATTGGGAGCAGTGGTATCGGAACGCAGGTCGAAACTAGAATGGAACAACCGGAGACAAACTTATGGCCAGCATTTTCAAGCGTGGATATTGGCGAACCGACAAGCAAGGCAAGCGAGTTCGCAGCGAAAGTCGCGTCTATTACATAAAATACACCGATGGCGACGGCAAGCCGCAGCGTGTTCGCGGCTATAAGAGCAAGGAAAAAACGAGCACTCTTGCGAAACAATTGGAAGGCAAAGCCGCTGAGGGACCAGACCCATTTGCGCGGCATCGCAGCACACTGTTGTCAAAGCATCTTCAAGATTTCAAAGAGTACATGCAAGTTCAATCGCTCGACAGCGATTACATATCGACCACCGTTTCGTCA
This sequence comes from Pirellulales bacterium, assembly GCA_035656635.1. NCBI lineage: Bacteria > Pseudomonadati > Planctomycetota > Planctomycetia > Pirellulales > Pirellulales bacterium. The sequence goes on along the minus strand of DASRSD010000063.1, from coordinate 27,904 downwards.
ATCGAGCGCATGATTGAGGGCTGCGAAATTCAGCTATTTGGGGACATTGACGCAACCAAGGTGGAAAAGTGGCTGGAGGAGCGACGTGGTCCACGTTTCGGGCTACGTTCCTTTAATTCCTACGTCAAAGCGTTCAAGTGTTTCCTGAATTGGTTGATTGAGAAACGCGGCGCACCATCGAACCCGATGAAGAGTGTCAAAGAGCGCAACCAGCAAGAGGATATTCGCCGCGACCGCCGCGCACTTTCGCAGGATGAATTCAACTTGCTTATCGAGTCCACCCGCAAGCAGAAGCCATTTCGCGGAACGTCAGGCCCAGACCGCGCCATGCTCTACATCGTGGCTGCCGGTACAGGCTTCCGCAAAGAAGAAATGGCCAGTCTGACCGACGCCAATTTCAGGTTGGATGGCCAGAAGCCGACCGTCACGGTTAAAGGCGCTTACACGAAGAACGGCAAGCCGGCCACCCTCCCACTTCAACGGTCGTTGGCAACCGCTTTGAAAGAGTGGATGCCAAAGGGCAAGTTATGGCCGGGAACGTGGTGCGAACGCGCCGCCAAAATGTTGCACAAAGATTTGGATGCAGCCCGGACGGCTTGGATTGAGGGAGCGATTGACCCGCAGGAACGTGAAGCACGTGAAAAAAGCGATTCGTTGGCCCAAAAAGACAAGCAAGGCATGGTGTTCGATTTTCATGCGCTGCGCGGCCAATACATCACAAATTTGGTGCTGGCCGGGGTCCATCCGAAGATCGTTCAAAAACTAGCGCGTCACTCGACAATCACGCTAACAATGGACCGCTACGCCAAGCTCAGAATGGATGATATGGAAGGCGGCGTTGAAGCGCTACCGGACATGCCAAATATGGACCCAAAAAATTGGACCAAAAGTTGGACCATCGACGATGGCATTTCGGGTCAATCGACGCCATTGGCTGCCATAACGACAACGGCCCTCGATGATGCTGCGAACGAATCTAACTCCAAGAATGACAACGATTTTGTCACCGTCCGCGATCCACTGTCACTCCCTGTCAAAAGTGCCCCCTGTCAGAATCGAACTGACAACCTATTGATTAAGAGTCAATTGCTCTGCCAATTGAGCTAAGGGGGCGAAACTGCTTACAGTAAAAAAAGTTGCGCCAGTCCGCAAGTGTCTCTTCACAAGGGACGCGAGGCAATTTGAATTTTCTTTGACAGAATCACTCGACTGACACCGTCGAGCCATTTGCAAATTGCCGCATTTTCACAAGGCCGTCGCCCCTTGGGCTAATTAACCATCTAGCTCGCTGATCCAAATTGCATCGTCGACCAGCAACACGGGAATGCCATCGACGATGGGGTAAATCAGCCGTCCATCGGCGCGAATTAGGGCGTCATCCAGTGGTTTCTCAACTTTCTGCCCACTGCGCGTTTTCAGCCGGCCCGCCGCAACGGCATCGTTCAAACGTGCGACCAGCGGGCGATCGGCGGCCGATAGTTTACTGTGATCTTCAGGACAACGCAGAAGTGCTAGCAGTTCGGTGCTGAGCATAAATTACGCTCTTTCCGAAAGAATAAATTTCATTCATCTGAGTATAGGCCAGACAGCAACGCGTAAAAAGCCACGTCCTGGCAAGGAGTTGCTGAGAAATCTTACTCTCACAGCAAATTTTCCGCCCCGGGCAACAGTCTAAAGTGCCTGCATTGCCAGTGCCGATCCAAGTATGATGTTAGGGGCGTTAGGGTCTGCAACTGAAAGTGCTTCGAATACGCCGGCAGGGAAACGAATTCCGCGATAGGCCAGCGTTCGAACAGCAGGTAGGCCCGTTAACCGGAGGACCGAAGGAATGATCCACCGGAACATTCTCGGTGTATTGTTTGCCTCGTTGGCACTCGCCCAGGTTGCCTGGGCGCAGCAAATCGAAACCGATCCGCAAACTGGCGTGCAATATCAAGTCACGCGCCAGGTGTACAAGCGGCCCGTCTCGGAAACCCACATCGAGCAGCGGCCGTATGTTGCGTACAGCGAACAGCAATCCATAGAGTACCAGCCTTCGTATCACACGGTTTATACGCCGGTGACCGAATACTCTTGGGAGCCATATATGGCTAACCGCTGGAATCCGTTTTCTTCGCCTACGGTGGGCTATCACTACGTGGCGCACACTCGCTGGGATACGCGCACCGAAGTGACGCAAGTTCCGCTCACTCGGCACGACTTCGTTCCTGAGCAGCACATGGCCCAGGTTCCTGTGACCACTCAGCGCCTGGTCGACGAGGAGCACATTACGCGTGTGGCACTGTCGGGAGGCAGTGGCACGGATCCGTTCACAAATCGAACGGTTGCCAACGGCAGCTCGCAAATTGGCGGCGTGGCATTGCAGCAAGATCCGCCCAAGGCGCCTGCCAACGTCGGCATTCGATAAAGATCGAAGCCACGGCACATTCCACTGCAGAAGCAACTGCAATTCCCGCCGCGGCGGGAATTGCGGGAATTATTGCACGGAATATGTTAGCATTCGTCCGCGTTCGCGCGGCGGCGGCGGCGGCCCGTTTTGACAGCGCTCCACTCTTTGGTGAGCGTTTCAAACACCTCGGGCGATTCATAACGAATGATGTTCTTGCCCTCGGGCATGGGACCAATCAGGCCCCGGAACACGGGCAGCCCGCGTAAATCGAGATCGGTGCTGCAATCGTCGACGCCAATTTGAGTATGCACGCGCAACAGCGAATCGGGGGCGTCGTAATCACGCATGCGAATTTTACCGTCCGGACCACGAGTCACCACGCGGAACGTGTCTTTGGCCATCGTCGGGAACCTGCTTAGTGGTTGTCTGGGATGATGCGACGGATCCGCGGCCTTCGACCTTGGCCGGCGACGTCGGTGGCTGTCTACGACAGGCCATCCTTGACCCCAAAAGCAAAATCACGACGACTGCTCGCCGTGGCATGCGAATCTATCGGATGCTAGCACGCCGCAAGGCAAGCATTTCCCAGCGACCGCTACACGGCATTTGCGCGACACAAGCGGAATGTCATATCCCCGATGGTCGCGCTGGCCGAATTATCCGCTCTCCGCTACAGCCGGCAAATTCGTTCCTTGGAGAACATTCGCGGCCACGGGAGTGTGATGTGGCACTGCTTGGGATGCGCGCTAACCCAGGGTCACGCTTTCTCCGGCCTGATTGCGGAGAAATGCCAGCGCTTCTTCAAAATTCGCCTGCAGCCGCATGAAGCGCTTGCGATCGCCCCCCCGGTCCGGATGCAATTGCTTCACCTGCTGACGATAGGTGCGCATCAGCTGTTCTTCGTCGCAGGGAAGCCTCAAGCCTAGCGCCGTCAAGCAGCGCGGAGTTTGCATCCGCGCCCAATGCGGAATCGTGGGCAAATGATTGGTCACGACAATCAGCGCCCGGCGGAACGTACGCAGCCACACGCGCACATCGAGGACCAGGAGCACATGTCCGGACAACGTCAGCGCCAGCAGCCCGCCCAACAGCAGGCAAGTGGCTGCCAAATCGAGTGCGTCGGGCCAGTGATGGTGCGTGGCGAAGGACATGCGGCACTGGAATTAGGCAGGGCGCTGGAGCATTAGGTTCTCCATGATCTTACACGCGGCGGCAGGCTTCCGCCAGCACGTGCATTCAAGCCACGGCGCCCAGCGTCGGACCCTCGCCAAAATAATATTTTTTGGCGTCCGGGTGATTGAGCACTTCCTCGGCAGTGCCATGGCACAGAACTTTTCCGCTGCGAATGACGTAGCTGCGGTCGGTAATGGCCAAGGTTTCGCGCTCGCGGTGGTCGGTAATCAAAATGGCGATGCCCTCGTCACGCAGCCGCCGAATGATTTTTTGAATGCTGTTAATGGTCACCGGATCAATCCCGGTGAACGGCTCGTCCAGGAGAATGATTTTCGGCTCCGAAATCAAGCAGCGAGCGATTTCCAATCGCCGCTTTTCGCCTCCGGAAATTAACATCGCTTTCGATTTGCGAATGTGCTTGATGTCGAATTGCTCCAGCAAGCTTTCGCAAAGCTTTTTGCGCGTCGGCCGATTCATCCCGAGCATTTCCATCACGGCCAATAAATTGCTTTCGACCGATAACTTCCGAAACACGCTTTGCTCTTGGGCCAAATAGCCCATGCCGCCATCGCGCGCCCGCAGGAACATGGGCCAGTTGGTGACATCGCGGCCGCCGAGCATGACTTTCCCAGCATCGGGCTCGATAATCCCGCAGGCCATGCGAAAGCTGGTGGTTTTTCCCGCTCCGTTGGGACCCAATAGCCCGACGATTTCGCCCGCATCAACCTCGAAATCCACGCCGTCCACCACTCGGCGCGATCCGTAGATTTTCACCAGGCCAGCAACTTCCAAAAGCGGCATCAAAACAATCCTTTTCAGAGCGGGCAGCAGATGGCCGACAGCAGGCAGGGCTGCCTGCTGCCAGCCGCCTGCGATGTTTAGTGCACAAATCTCATGCGGCTAAAATTCGGCCAGAATGGGAACGGTATTTTGTGATCCGCAATGCCCACATAGTTGAACGAATGCGGCCAGTAAATAAGCAATGCCTTGCCAATCAGCAGGCGACGGTCAACATAGTTTTGCGATGGCCAGAATCGACCATCGCTGCTCTTGGGGCTGTTATCGCCCAGCATAAAGAACTGATCGGCTTGCAAATCGATGGAAGAACGAATTGGACCGCCGCGGTAGGCGTTATCGTCCCGCGACAAATAATACACGTCGCGGCGAATCTTTAAATGGCTAATTTCGACCGCCGTGTCCCCTTCGGCCGCAATGCCTACGGGAGATAAATCCGTGGGTTCTTCGGAACCTGGCACGGGACGCGATTGGACCGCTTCATAATTATTCAGCGACGGATAGGTTGTCGGCGCGTTGAATTCGACCAGCGTATCGTTCACCCACAGCAGTAATTGCTCGTCAACATTTGAGAAGCGCAGCGTATAGGTTCCCGGACCGCGAACCGCAGTGCTTGCTGTTGGGGTGAAATCGGCCTTGCCGGAAATCGAAAGCTTGGCCTCGCCGGTGGCCAAATCGATATGGCATTGAAACTGCCGGCCGCCTTTTACCAACTCCAAAGTCAGGTCGCCGGCCGCATTTTTCGCCGTCAAAGTGCATTCCACGGCAATATCGCCCACCCAAACAGGCTCGGGGCCGCGCGAATCGCAACGATCTGGAAAATCGCCATCGTTGTAGGCGTAAAAATCTCTGATCAAGCCCGGCGCTGGCACCCGGAACGGCTTGCCAGCAATGACATCGTCCCAAATCGTATCGCTCGGCAAAATGTGCTCATAGCGCAGCCAGGCGCGTCCCGGCGTCGAGCCGTCGGTTTGGAACGACTTGAAATCTTCGCTCGTCTTCCATGGGCTGCTGGTGGTTGGCGCTGCCCACGGTTGCCAACGCGGCGGCATGCCGGCTTGAATGAGACGCGGCAGCACATAATCGTTGTCGTAGACTGGCTGCATGATCGACCGCAGTTTTTCCGACGACTTACGGGCAATTTGAAAATCTTTGCTGTCCAACGGGGCAGTGTATACATCGCCGTGCTCGAGCTGAATGCGTTCGTTGGGTAGCCCGATCAGCCGCTTGATGTAGTTTTCTTTTGCGTTTTCCGGATACTTGAACACCACCACGTCCCAACGCTGCGGCTCGAAAATGTCGTACGCGAATTTATTGACGATAATTCGGTCGCCATTGTACGACGGAAATTCGTCCCGATCTTTCGGATCGTCAACATCCACCGTGTAGCGGCACATCGGGCAAGTGGCCGACTTCATGCGGCAGTTTGTTTTGGGAGCGCTGCTGTCTCGATCAACCTCTTCGCTGGCCCCCGTGCGATACTCGTAGCCGCATTGTGGGCAGACAATATCTTTATGCCGGCCTTGCAGCGTGGGGGCCATGGAGCCGGTGGGAATGACAAACGCCTCCGCCTCAAACGTGCGAAACATGAACGCCAGAATGAAGGCAATCGCCACCGATTCTACAGTCTCCCTCAGCGTGCGAGCCCAGTTGGCGTCGGCGGAGCTCGATTGGGCATTCGATTTCTTGCTGACCGTTGGGGATTGGCTCATAAAAATGCAGATTCAAATGGGGAGGCAACGGCGGTAGGAATAGCGGCGATACTAGGTATTCGCCTGCCAAACCGAAATATAGCGAAACCACCCGCCGACAGGAACTTGAAACTAGGTGATAGCATAGGGGCAAACACTAGTGCGAATTCGATCTTTTCGAGCAAAATGCCGTAGTTTTCGCTCACGCGGAGCGAAAACCCGCCAGCGCATGCTGCAGCCTTAACCATTCATCGCGCGCAGCACAATTTTTGTCAATTCCGGGCGGCAGTTAATGCGCAAGGGCAATTCGGAAGAAATGCCGCGGCTGACGTGCATCAACGTGGAAGCTGCGTAAAACGTGCCGCTGGCATATTTCACGCCGTGCCAACTGGGCGCTAGAACTGGGCCCACTAGCGGAAAGCGAACTTGGCCGCCGTGCACGTGGCCGGCGAGCATTAAATCGAACTCGTACCGGCGAGCCCAGCCAAGCTGATCGGGCGTGTGCGCCAGGAGCAAACGCAGTTGCGGATGTTCGGAAGTTCGCGACGGGCATTGCCGCAAATCGGGCGCGGGCCGAAACCAAGGCACTTCGTTGCCGGCCAGAATAATTTCTACCCCGGCCGCTTCCAAGTGGCGCCACTGATTGCCCACATCCACTAAGCCGGCCGCGACCAGAGCCTGCCGCACTTTAGGAGCGTCGCGAGTGAATTCGTCGTGATTGCCGAGTACGAAATAAGTTCCCAGCGGCGCGGCCAAGTCGGAAAGAATTTTCGGAATCCAATCCACTAAGCGGATGTCGTCCAGAATATCGCCGGTAATGGCAATCAAGTCCGATCGCAAAGCATTGGCTTGCGCGATCACTTCCTGAAAAAACTCCCTGCCCACGTGGCCGGTAAAATGCAAATCGGAAAGATGCGTAATCGACAGGCCATCTAGCGCCGCCGGAAGCCGCTCCAGCACAAACTCCCGCTGCTCCACCGCCAATTGCAACAGCTGGTTGCCCGGCACGAATGAAAGCAGCCGGGGCCGCCACCCGTGCAATGGCTTGTGCCCCAGTTTTGCAGCCACATCGACCACGGTGACTTGCCAGCTGCGAACCGCCGGTAATTTTGCCGTTAGCCAGTAGCGGCGAATCCATAACCCAATGATGATCAAAGCCACAGCCCAGCACAGCAGCAGGTAAATTGCCAATCCTGGCTCACCCTTCACCCACGACGGCAACTGCTCCCACGCTTCGCCAGATTTGGCCCATGCCCAACATGCCGCCACAGGGGGTAACACCAGCAGCGCATATCCGATGGCGGAAAACAATTTGGTCACGCCGCGCGAAAAACCCACTGCATGGGCGCGGTTGACAAAGCCGATCCACAGCGCGGCATGGCCTAACAGTGCAAGCAGAACCAGCGCGAAAGTGACAACAAGCATGGGACGCGGCGACGTTAATTAGTCGAGGCGTCCGCAACTGGACGCAATGAATGCCACAGCCCGGTTGGCGCTTGCTGCGCGAGGCCGCCGGAGCTTACACCAATTCCTTTTTCGAAACCGCTTTTTCGAGCGTAGTCAGCAATTGATCCAATAAAAACGGCTTGTATAACACCAGCTCCACCCCGGCCTGCCGGGCTTTCACGATGGTGTGGTTCCGATCGTACCCGTACTCTGCCATCAAGACCAACGGCACGGGATCGATCACTTTTTGCAGCTCCAGCAATAACCCATAGCCGGTCATGTCGGGCAAGTCGCGATCGGCAATGATGACATCGTACGCGTCTTCGCGCAGCATATTGCGAACCATGCACACGGCCTCCGCGCCATCGTGGGCGGTTTCCACGATGCAGCCATACCGCTCCAGCAGGTTGTGGGCGGCGCTGCGTACTTTTTCGTCCGCATCGACCACTAAAATGCGGCGGTTTTTCAGCGCCGGGCGCTGGGTCGTGTCTTGATCGGGCGCCAGCGCCTTGACCGGCGCCATCGATTGCCCGATTTTTTGGATGACTTGCTTGATGTCGCGGGCGTGGCGAAGAATGCGCTGCAAGCGCTCCACCACGGCGGCATCGTGGCCAATGTAGCGCTGCATGACGTTGACCGCATCGTTCAGGATTTCATCCACCGGCAAGGCCACGGCGCCGTGAATGGCCTCCACGCTTTCCTGCGCGGCATTTACTTTTTGCACCGCCAGCAGCTCCAGCGTATTCAAAGCGGCGGCCACGTCACGGCTGAAGATTTCCAAAAACTGCAAGTCGCTTTCGCTGAACGCGTGGGGCTCGGGGCTTTCCACGTTGAAGGTGCCGATGACCTGGTCGTGCAAGACCAACGGCACCGTCAACGAGCTGCGCCCCCCTTTACACCCTTGCAAATACAGGGGGTCTTCGGTCGTGTCATCGCACAAATAACTTTTTCCGTTCGCGGCCACATAACCGGTCACGCCGTTATTTTGCGGCAAGGCGCACAACACGCGTTGGGCTGCTTCCGGCTCCATGCCTAGGGCCAACAACGGCTCCAGGCGATTGGTTTTTTGATCCAGCAGGCGAATTTCCACGACGTCGAAGTGCAGCAAATCTTTGGTGTAATGCAAAATATTCGATTTTAACAGCTTGATGCGCTCGTCGATCGACATGTGCGACAGCTCTTCGGCCGTCAAGTCGGAAAGCTCCTGCCCCGCCTGATGAATCGCCGCGAGCTTTTGCTGCTGCAAGACTTCCTTCGTCACGTCGTGCACGGTGACAATTAAATGCTCGGGCGATTTGCTTCCCTCGCTGATCGGCGCGGCATGCACGTGATAATATTGATTCTCGCCGGAACGCAGCACGCTGCTGCTGGCTTTGCCGGTTGTCAGCGCCGTGTGGAAGGGGCAAAAATCGGGCCCCAAAATTTCCGGGCTATTCAGCACCGAGTAAAAATTCTGCCCGCTGACAACTTCTTTGCCGGTCCATTCGCCCAGCCGGCCATTGCCCCAAATGATCGTGTTGTCGGTCCCCAATAAGACAATGCCGTCGGGCATGCCCTCCAAAATCCGCTCGTTCTGTAAGAGCTTCCCCATCCGGATGGCTTCGCCAATATGTCCGGCCGAAACAAAAATGCCGGCATACTGCTCATGCACCATGCGTGCCAAGGCCCGCAGCGGACTGCGAACCTGCTCCACCTCGTACCCCTCAGCCTGGAAGGGGAGCGGAGCGTCTTTTTCCGCCGAATCGCGGACAACCAGAATTTTCGGTTTAGCCGTCAAGCTTGCCTGCTCCCAGGGGGGACCGCTAATTCACCACGTTATTATAGGAGTGGTTTTGGGGCCGAACAACCGCACGCCGCCGGTTGTGCCGCCTCATAGTTGCATCGGACAGGGACATTTCGTTCATTGACCGCATGGTACGGTTTACCTAACTTTCACTGGCTTCCGCCATAAAAATAATCTTAAAGCCAGCATTGCCGGATTGCTCGTCATATTCGTCGCCTGAGTTCGTGCGGCAATCGATTGCGCCGAATCGAGAAAAAATAATCGTCGTTGGTTCCCCCGAGACGACGCGCGGCGTGTTTTTCCGATTAGTCGCTACCGCCGTTATTTCTGATACGGAGTGCAGCGCTACTTGGATCTGTCGGGCCGAAGGCGTGCTTAGCCGGTGGATTTTTTTACTGCAGGTGTCGAAACAAGGTTGAATTTGGGCATCGAGAGAGCGGATTCGTGGCTCGAAACCGCAAATGCGTGGTGGGGAAACTAGCAGTCGCTGCTTGGAATCGAAGGAATGCTGTGCTTTAAGGTAATGTGTTCGTCCGATTGGTTTCAAGGTCAGCGGGAAATTTTTTGCTGTATCCAGCATTTCAAGGCCAGCCATAAATATGGCGGAACACCTGATCGACCGTGTTCGTAATATCACACCGGCTGACCGGCTTGGGCAGAATCGAGAACACGTCGGCCTGCCGGGCCTGTTGAACGATCGTTTCATCCAGCGCCGCCGACAGCAACACGCATGGCAATTGCCAACGAATTTGGCGGATGCGCTGCACCGTTTCCAACCCGGTGAGCCGCGGCATGTGCATGTCCAGCAGCAGCAAATGAATTGGCTCGCGGCTGACTATTTTCAGCGCTTCCTCTCCGTCGCCCGCGGTGAGCATGCGGAAGCCGCGCGGCTCAAGCATTTCGCGCACCGTTTCCCGAAACGCGGAATCGTCGTCGGTAACCAGAATGGATGGGGTTTCAATCAACATAACGGAAAAACTTGACGCAACTTCAATGCCAAGGATTTAACCGCCAGCTAACCTGACGTAAGCGTTGTCGACACAACTAAATATGCGGTGCCAACTTGTAGCATAATCACTGACCCTGGCGGAGGCCAAATCGGGACTTTCCGGTGTCGTCGAAATGACATTTAGAGGCAAAAATTGCTGCCAATCGGGCAGCGAATTCTTAATTTGATATTGTTGAGACTGCCGCTCCTCTCTGGCAACCGCAGCACCTCCCCGTCGCAAGCCTGTCGCAGTCAGCGGGCCACCCAACTTTTGGCGCGTGCCACACGCGCCGTTTTGAACCATGAATTCACCTGCGTGCAGCGATCGCGCCACTCGCACGGCTCGCCTTGTATCCGGGGCGTCGATTTCTATACTACATCAGGCTCGCAGGTTGTTTTGCTCCAGCAACTTAAGCCCGAAAATCAGGTTTTGAGCCGTTGATTCACTTGGGGCATCGCCCGCTTTTGGGGAGTTTCGCGTGGAGGCCGTCAAACCATCCGCGGTGGCAGAAACGTCCGGGCCCGGATTCCTGGCGCGGCATCAATTTTTGATTTATCGCCTGTTTTCGCTGGCCGGATTGCTGCCCATTGGTGCGTATGTGGTGATGCACCTGGCCGTGAATGCCTCGGTGTTGGCCGGCCCGGCGATGTATCAGAAACAGGTCGACCAAATTCACGCCCTGGGCGACACCATGGTCGGCATTTTGGAATGGGGCTTTATTTTTATTCCGATTGGCTTTCATGCCCTGGTCGGGTTTTGGATTATCAGCGGCGGCCTGCCGAATGTGGGCTCTTATCCTTATGGAAGCAACGTGCGCTACACGTTGCAGCGCGCCACCGGAATGTTGGTGGCGGCGTTCATTGTGTTTCACCTGTGGCAAATGCATCACTTGGGAAAGCACCTGGGGGGCGGAAACTTTGATGCAGAGCATGCGGCTTCGTCGGCGGCCATTGTGTTAAGTCCCGTGTTGATGACGATCATTTACACCGTGGGCACGCTGTGCGCTGTGTATCACCTAGCCAATGGCATTTGGACGTTCGGAATTACCTGGGGCATTTGGACCAGCGAAGCCGCTCAGCGCCGGGCAGGTTACGTTTGCGCCGCCGTCGGAATTGTGGTGGCGACCCTGGGGATGGGTTCACTATACGGGATGTCGCGGGTGAATGTTCCACAGGCCAGGGCGATTGAAGATCGCATCCAACATGCCCAAGAAATGCTCGATGGGCAAATGGCGGCGGGCACGGAGGCAAATCGCGATGCACTTGTCGGCGTAACCATGGATCGCACCGACCCCCAACCACCGAAGAACAACTGAGGGAGTATCCAGGCATGGCAAAGCAGCGCGTGTTGGTGGTTGGCGGCGGTTTGGCCGGCTTGGCAGCAACCATGAAGCTGGCCGAGTTGGGCATCGATGTCGACCTGATGAGCCTGGTTCCGGTCAAACGCTCTCACAGCGTGTGCGCGCAGGGAGGCATTAACAGCGTGAACGATCTCACTCGGCAACAGGGGGATAACGAGTGGAAGCACTTTGACGACACGGTATACGGCGGCGATTTCTTGCAGCATCAGCCGCCCGTGAAGGAAATGTGCGATTGGGGGCCTCGCATTATCGACCTCATGGATCGGTTGGGCGTTCCCTTCAACCGCACGCCGGAAGGTTTCCGCGATCAGCGCCGTTTCGGCGGCACGCTATATAAACGCACGGCATTCGCAGGCGCCACCACCGGACAGCAGTTGCTGTATGCCTTGGATGAACAAGTGCGCCGCTGGGAAGTGGCCGGCAAAGTAACGAAGTACGAGTTCTGGGATTTTCTCTCCCCGATTTTAGATTCCCACGGTCATTGCCGCGGAGCCGTGGCGCAAGATTTAGTTACGATGGAAATTCGCGCGTTCCCGGCTGATGCGGTCATTGTGGGCTCCGGCGGTTGTGGGCTAATTTACGGCCGCTCCACGATGTCGATGGTCTGCACCGGCAGCGCGGCCAGCCGTTGCTTTCAGGCCGGCGCGATTTACGCCAACGGCGAGTTTATTCAGGTGCATCCCACCGCCGTGCCGGGAGCCGATAAATTGCGGCTCATGAGCGAAAGCGCCCGCGGCGAAGGGGGCCGCGTATGGGTCCCGCGCAAACCACAGGATACCCGCGATCCGCGCAGCATTCCAGAAGCCGAGCGGTATTACTTCCTCGAGGAGCGCTATCCGAAGTACGGCAACCTGGTGCCGCGCGACATTGCCACCCGCGAAATTTTCAACGTTTGCACGAACGAGGGCTTGAGCGTCGAGCAAGATCGCCTGGCGGTGTATTTGGATCTGACGCACATTCCGCGCGAAGTACTCGATAAAAAGCTCGGCGGCATTCTCAGCATTTACGAGAAGTTTCAAGGCGTTGATCCCCGCGAAGTGCCGATGAAAATTTTCCCCGCCGTTCACTATTCCATGGGCGGCTTGTGGGTCGATTACGAACGGACGGCCGCCGGCGGATTGAAAATGGGTTCGCCGCGCAATCAACAAACCAACATCCCCGGCCTGTATGCCATTGGCGAGTGCGACTATCAATATCACGGCGCCAACCGGCTGGGCGCCAATTCGCTGTTGAGTTGCATTTTCAGCGGTTTAATGGTCGCCCCAGCGGTGGAAACGGTGCTCGGTTCGCTCCAGGGGGGCACGGCGAAAGAGCAGCATTCGTCGCTGTGCGACATGGCCCGCAAGCGCGAGCAGGAAATTCATGACAAGCTTTTGCATCGCCCGGTCAGCAGTTCCGCCAGCGGGGAAAATCCGTATCTCATCCATGACGAACTGGGCCGCGTGATGACTAAGGCCGCCACGGTGGTCCGGTACAACAATCAGTTGGCCGAAGCATACGACAAGGTGTGCGAGCTGGAAGCGCGGGCAAAGCGAGCCTCGCTTTCCGATACCGGCCAGTGGACGAATCAGAACGTGGTGTTCACCAAAGCCTTGCGCGACATGTTCCCGGTGGCCAAAACCATTTTGCGCGGCGCGCTTTTGCGGGACGAATGCCGTGGGGCGCACTTCAAGCCCGATTTCTGCATGCCGGGCTTAAGCGCGACCGACCCGGCTGGGCACCGCCGAGAAGCAGAGCAGTGGTGCGACCGATTTGAGGAAAACACTCGCCGCTGGCTAAAAACCACCATCGCCAAGTTATCGCCCGAAGGCGAGCCGCAGTTGAGTTACGAAGAAGTCGATACTTCGCTCATTCCGCCGCGGCCCCGGTTGTACGGATTGGTGGGCGCCGAGATCATCGAACAAGTTTGGAAAGAACGCCAGGCGAAGAAAGCTCCCGCCCCTGGCGGGTCCAACGGCGGTGGGTCAAACGGCAATGGCCAACCCGACATGAACCGCAGAGGCGCGGAGACGCAGAGCAGCAAGTAGTGCCAAGGAATGCTCGGCATGGAACTCATTGTTGAAATCCTGGCTTTAATCGGCGAATGGATAGCCCTCCGATGCCTATTCGACCGGGAACATAAACGAAAAGTACAATCTCACCTGAAAATATCATCAAAGTAACGCGCAATCGAAATTGCTTAGCCCTTTAACCATTCCATTAAAAAACTTCTTCTCCGCGCCTCGGCGTCTCAGCGGTTTATAAAATGACAACACTTCAAGATTCTCATAACGGTCACGATTCGCAACCCACTTCCTTCGAAGTTCGCGTGCTCCGGCAAGATGGCCCCGGCCAAGGCAGTTATTGGCAGCGGTTTGAAGTGCCGTACGAAAAAGACATGAACGTCATCAGCGCGTTGCAGCGAATTGCCTCCCTGGCCACCACTGCCGATGGCGAGCATGTGGCCCCAGTCGCCTGGGATTGCAACTGCCTGGAAGAAGTCTGCGGCGCTTGCACCATGGTGATTAACGGTCGGGTGCGGCAAGCCTGTTCGGCCTTGGTCGATCGGCTGCTGGAAGATAATCCGGCGGAAATCGAGCTGCGGCCCGCCAGCAAGTTTCCTGTAGTTCGCGATTTGTTTGTCGATCGCTCCCGGATGTTTCAGGCGCTGAAACGCATCAAGGGTTGGATTCCGGTGGATGGTTACTTCGATCACGGGCCGGGCCCGAAAGTTTCGCCGGAAGTGCAACAGCAGGCCTACCCATTAAGCGAGTGCATGAGCTGCGGCTGCTGTTTGGAAGCCTGTCCGCAATATACGAAGATTGAACTGGTGGAGCATGACGGGGAAACCGATGCGCATTTCGCCGCGCGCAAACAGGCGGCCTACAACAAAGGCTTTATCGGTGCGGCGGCCATCAGCCAGGCCATGCTCTTTAACTTGCACCCCACGGGACAAATGAACGCTGACGAACGGCTCGATGCCCTGATGACCGAAGGCGGCCTGCAAATGTGCGGCAATGCCCAAAATTGCGTGGCGGTGTGCCCCAAGAGCATTCCGCTCACCCGCTCCATTGCCCGCGCCGGCCGGGCGACCACGGTGCACGCCCTCAAAAAGCTGTTTGATTTTTGAGAGGATCAGGCCGCGTTCGTTTTTTCAGAAACGCCAGCCGCTTGCAAGTTCACTGCTGGGCTTGCGCATCTTTCAGCAATTTAGTGGCGGCTTTGCGAACGTCTTCCGACGGATCGTTTCGGGCGGCTTTCTCAACAAGCTGTTTGGTTTCCGGATATGCTTCGCGCGCTGTCCACAAATTGGTAAGCAATTCCATTCGCACTTGAGCGTCGGAATCAGCCAGCGATTTTTCCTCGACGGCAATATTCGCTGGCGTTTTCTGGCGGTACTGCAGTGCCCGGACCGCTTCCAACCGCACGGCCGCCTCAGGTTCTTCCTGAAGCACTTTTGCCAGCAGCGGAACGACCTCGGGCGAATCGATCCAGCGCGTGGCCCAGGCGGCTGTGCCGCGCAAGTTCGGCTCGGGATTTTTTTGGAACTCTTTTAATGTCGGCAGTGATTCGCTGGAACCGGCATTGCCCAGGGCTAAAAGCAGCTCCCAGGCGCGTGCCGGAGGCGCGGTTTTTAATTCCTGGACGAGGCGATCGACAATTTTCACGGTAATCGCTGGCGAATCCCCGGCCACACTGCGCGCCACGGCTCCAAGCGCCAGCCGCGCCGCCGCTTTAACCATGTTATCGACATCGCCGAAGGCCAACAGCTCCAGCGTTTCTGCCGTTTGTGGCGTGGGCGTTTCGACCGATCCCAGTGCGGGAATCAACAGCCGCATGGCGTTCACGTCCGCCGAACGAGTGAGAATCGCGGCGCACAGCGCGGCCTGCGCCGGGGCGTTGCCGGCGGTTTCCAACGCATCGGTCAGGATTTGCATCCGCAGGCTCCCGGTTTTCGCGCCGGTCAGCAGTTTTCCCAAGCGATCGCATGCTTCCGGGTGCACAACCGCCAAAGCTTTCAATTTCAAAAACAACTGAGTGATCTGTTTCTCACTGGGGGTTTCCCGTTCGGCGGCTGCCAACTCCGCCAGCAAGCTTTCCAAGGTGGCGCTGCCCAACGCCTCGCGCTGAACCACCCGGTTCGATTCTTCCGGCGAAAGCGGAGCATACAATGAAATCGCATGGTCGGTTTTCAGCAGTTCGTTTGCGGAGGTGCGCAACCGCGTTAAGTCGCTGGCTGCTGCTTCGTTTTTCCGCTCCAAACGCAAATCTATTTTGAGAATTCCATGACCAACGTCCTTGTTTTGAAAGCTGATTGACTGGGCTTCGGTGGCCGCCAAAACTGCCAAATTGCCCTCGGCATCGAGCTCCGCCACATCTTCTCCTGTGGATTGAATTGTCGGAGTCAACTGCGTGGTGGTCGTTTTCTTGGCAGGCTTGGGCGGCAAATAGTGGAGCTTCGTTTTGTGAATGGTTCCATCCGGCTGCATCTCGTAATGAGCAACCAATTTGCCGTTGGGATCTTCCTCTTCGGCTTCCCACGTGTCGGCAGCAGCCGCTTCCGATTCCGGCTTCACCATTTGCATGGTGGCCAGCAACGAGCAGATCATGGGTTGGGCGACGGCATGTGCCGCCGAGTTGAACCACACCAATTGCACTGCGCCCTGGGCGTTTAGCGCGCAAAATAACGGCTGGGCCAAACCGCTTTGAATGCGCTGCGACTGAGCGGCATCTTCCACGCCGTAAGATTGAAACTCCACTTTAGGATTGTGAAATTCAATCGCCAGCAGCGTGTGTTTTGCATCCGCTTCCAAAACGGTGATCGCCAGTTCGCCTTGCACGGTGGTCTCAAACACATTGCCCAATTCCAATAGCGACGGCGTCGCCGCTTGCGGATTTGCATCGGAAAAAATTGCGCCGACATTGGAAACACCAGCGCTGGAAAAATTGAGCCTGTAAACCAACTGCTGGTCAGCAGTGAAGCGAATGACCGTTGTACTGGCCGGCCCGGCCTGCTTTGTTTCCCCTGCCAACCGATGTCCCACTGCCAGTCCGGCAATGACGGCTGCCATAACGATCAGCACCGTCGCCACGATCAATGTCCAAGCGCGGCGGGAACCCAACGACGGACTCGCAGACTCGGGGGCGTTCGCAGTCATAAATCACTTCATCAAGAAAAAACCGCTTGCGGCCGGATGAGGCCGCAAGCGGAAATAGGTTGCATAGGGGTGATTACACAGGTTTACCCTTCACGGTAAACCGCACTCATTTCGCCGCCGGAGAGTGTAACAATCCGCCGCTGGTCGCCAGGTATTGCTTGCCGTCGGCCGCCACCGGCGTGAACGTTTTGATGAACCCGGTGGTGTAGTTGTAGAACGGTTCATCGTAAGTGTGCGACCAAATGCCCAAATCGATGTTCAAGTACACATCCACGGTGCCCGCCAGGGCGTCCAAATCGTCGCGCGAAGTTAACCAGTATTGAAGAAAGGTTCCGGTAGTATCGGTTCCTTCGCTGCCGCCGCCGGCCAACGTTAACTTGTTATTCAGCAGGGTCAGGTTAACCTCCACTCCGACTGACCCGCCAATGTTGTCCCATTCACCGCCGATGCCCACTTGGGCATACACGCTGGATTGCACGTCCGGAATGATGTAGGCAATGGTATCCCCCGGCGTCTCGGCAATATAGTAAGGCATCGAAATGCTTCCCTTGGCGCCCACTACGGCGGTTATCGGGATGCCACAAATCGAGAAATTGTAGGACACTTTGAGCGAATCAGGCAACGATTTGGAATAAGTGTCTGACTTATCGAAGTTCACCGATTGGCTCGCGTTGTAAGCCACTTCATCGACGCCCAGGACCGTAACCTTCAAATTCGCAGTGAGGACGCCGCTCGTGGGAGCATTCAGCGAGGCCGTCGCCACCGCCAGGTCTTCAGCATTTCCAAAAATAGAACCCGTGGCCTTGGCCGAACCGGTCATACTGGCTCCCGTGCCGCTGGCCGACAAAGATAACGAGCAGTTCACCCCGACGCCAAAAATCGAGTTATCTCCCCAAGATCCGTTGTACGTTTTGGTGACCGTGTAGGGTTGGACGGTTCCTAGAACAGGACCGACTTCTCCCGGGGGAACTTTCCCGACTGCTCTTTGGCTTTGCTTCGTGCCGCTGCCGGTAGTGGCGCTGCCGGTAGTGCCGCTGGCGGTAGCGCCTTCGGCCCCCTTGGCTCCTTTTGCGCTTTTTTGCCCGGCGGTATTTGTGCCTCCCGCCTGTGTCCCCTTGGCGCCCTTGGCGGTCGTCGTCGGGGGCGCTTTATTTGCGGTCGCCGTTGCTTTCTGCGCGGCAACCGCGGTCTGGTACTCCTTCTGCAGCGACGCCACAGAAAGTGATTGCGCTTTGGCGTCCACGGCGGGCAACGCTTTAATGGCCGCCGCTTGTTTATCTAGCAGTGGCTTGTTGAATGCCAACTCCTGGACGATGGTCTTTTGCCCGCTCGGCGAACGCAACAGTGGAGCACCCGCTGCGGCGAACTGTTGATTTAACGAGTTCAACTTCGTCAGCAAAGTTTGGGCAACCACTTTTGTTCCGTTGGGCAAAGTAATGGTGTCCGTCGCAGCCGGCACCGCGCCGGTTTTGGATTTCAGATCCGCCAGCGTCAACGCGGCGGGGGCCGCCACGGGCGGGGCCAACTTAATCACGTAGTTCGCCGGTATCTTAGCCTTCAGCGGCGCGTTGAGGCTCGCCAAGCTGACAGTTCCCGACTGGGGGCCTGCCGCGGTAGGAGCTTTTGCGACCGGCGCTTTGGCATTGGGAGGTGCGGCAGCCTTTTTTTGTTGCTGCGCCACCACCACGGAAAACATGAATGCAACTAACGCAATTCCACCGACAAACAAACTCAACGGCTTTGGGTTCCCCGATTTCATAGTCCTGGTCCTTGTACAAGAAAAAGTGAAGGTTGGCTGCAAATTTGGTCGTTTCAAAATGGTTTAGATAAACTGCGGGAAAGAGGCTAAATAATCGCCCCTGCTGATGCAAGTTGTCAAGTATCCCCCCTTATTATGGGTTGCTCCTCTTTGGCGGTAGTCACTGTGGGTTGTTAATAAGAGCGAATCTTCTGGCGTGTTGTTACAAAGATTTTTTAATTGGGCGGGGGACTAGGAGCTCCGGCAGGAATACCGCTTGGCGTGCCGGTAGTACCGCCGCTTGTGTTTGCGGGTGTGCTGGAGCTTTTCGAGGCGTCGGCGGGGGTGCCGGTGGCTCCAGATGATGAACTCGCTCCTTTCGAGGCATCGGCCGGTGTTCCGGTTGCTCCTCCCGATGAACTGGCCCCTTTCGAGGCATCCGCCGGCGTGCCTGTAGCGCCGGCATCGGCCGGTGTTCCCGTTGCTCCGGAATCAGCCGGAGTTCCTGTAGCGCCGGTAGTTGGCGTCGTTCCTGTCCCTGTCGTTCCGGCAGCTGTGGCATCGGCCGGCGTACCGCTGTTTGTGCTGGTTGCGTCAGTCGTTGTTGCTGTTGTCGCGGTAGTTGCGGCGGTGGTGGCGGCGGTCGCGCTGGCATCGCGGTGAATAGTCGAATCGTAAGCCTTCTGGCCGTTTTGCGTCGTGAAGAAACCTTGTTGATCTTCGTAGTAGGGTCCCTTGGCGCCGTTCATGTTGACGAAGGTATTTTGATCGTAGTTGCACCACTGCCCGCCGCGGTTGTAGCACCAATGGCCGGAAGCGGTCCAAAACCACCATTCGTTTCCGACCTTTTGGTAGCGCCAGCCAAGGCCTTGGTCGCCGGCGTGTTTGCTTTCATCCAGGGGGCCAATTCCGTTTTTGTCGAAATTGCCGTCGCCTAATTTCAGTTTGTTGCCGCTCGTGTTTCCGGCATTCTTGTTTAGAACCGAATTCAAATTGTTTTTCGCCGGTCCCTTTTCGAGTTGATTTTTATTGGGATTGCCCGCGTTATTCTGCGATTGATTTCCCTGTGCTTGATTTCCCTGTGCTTGATTTCCTTGTGCTTGATTTCCTTGATTTTGTTGT
Organism: Pirellulales bacterium; assembly: GCA_035656635.1. Classification (NCBI taxonomy): domain Bacteria; kingdom Pseudomonadati; phylum Planctomycetota; class Planctomycetia; order Pirellulales; species Pirellulales bacterium. The sequence continues at coordinate 8,280 of DASRSD010000063.1, read as the reverse complement.
CCCTGATTGAACAGGCCTTGGTTCCCCTGATTTTGATTTCCCTGATTCTGATTTCCCGTTGCGTTGTTGCCGCCGCCGCTCTTGCGACCTTCGCCAGCGCCAAACACAGCGCTTGCGCCCATGGCGAGTGCCGCCATGATTGTCATCGAACTGATTAAGGCTTTCATCACATTGACACTCCCTGGAATAAAAATTGGGGGGCGACTGTGGGCCACAAAGGCCTACACACGCTGCCGGGGTCGATACTCGAAAAACGCCGCATTTCCCGTCTCACAGTAAGCCGCACACTTACCATTTGCAAGCGCCCGCGAGGCAATACTTCTACAAACAGGTCGCAGCACAGCAAGCAAAACGAGTACCGCGCAAAAAAATACCGCCCGGCCAACGATCGTCGGCCGGGCGGCTTAGCGGACCACAATTTATCGGTTTGACTTTAATCAAGGCTTCTGCGTTGGCAGTCGCTATAAAATCGCCAAGTCTCTGTTCCGAAGGCCTGGTGTTTCTTGATCCGTTTCAAACCTCTAGTCTCCGGCGTGCTTGCCGGTGAAAGTTGGTCCGCTTGTCAATTTTAAAAGATCACTCATCCTCAACGTGGCGAATTACCCGGAACCGCTCCAACACTGGATCCTTGCCGAATGATGCCCGGATCGTACACCTTCTGATTTCCATTGAAATAATAGAAACCGTTTTGATCTTCGTAGTACGGGCCATTTGAACTAGCGCCGGCGACTGGCTGATTTTGATATTGGTTATAGTCAACGTACGAATCGTAAGCGTAGTTGTTCCACCGACCATCCCGATAATACATCCAGGAGCCGGTTGGCAGCCAATACCACCACTCATTGCCCCAGCGACGATAGCGCCAATTGTTGTCTCGGGCATTGGCGAAGCGGTTGGCATCCAACGCCCCCACGCCGCGGCGATCGAAATTCTGGTCGCCTAAATGGGAATTGCGGGCCACGTAAGCTTCCCGACCAATGTTCGGGCCGCGTACAGATTGATCGACGTTCGCATTCACACGGCCATCGACATTTACGTTCGCATTGCCGCCGTTGGCATTGACGTGGGCCGGGCCGGCATCGACATGCGCGGCATTGCCGTCGACATGTGCCGTGCCGGTGTTCACATGGGCAGGCCCGGCATCCACATGGGCAGCCGGCGCGTTCACATGCACGCCATCCCCGCCGCCCCCGCCTCCGCCACCGCGTTCGCCTCGTTCATCGGCGCGCAGCGCCGTTGCAAACATAAACATACTTAGCACCACAGCGAATGATCCTAAAGCCTTACTCATGATCGCGCTCCTCTGTTTCGTCTTCTTCTCGGTTGTTTGTGTTATACGCTGATCCGCCAACCTAACCACGGCAACCGGCATGCCATACGCGCAAGAGACTGTCGAAAGGTGCTAAAGAAATGGGGGTGCGATCGGCCCTAACCGACAGCACTACCGAGGCTTGGGGAAATTCACGTGGAAAGCGCGAATGTCCTGGCCGAGCCTAAACTTGAATGCCCGCGCCGCTGGTTGGTCGCAAAAGAACCAGGGCCTAAAGGCACGGCTTAAGACTGTCTGTGCCGCAATTCAGGAGTTACGTGCGCGGCAAGCGTTTACGAGCCGGAAGGGACCGGATAAGGAGGCGGAGCTCCCGGTTGCGAAGAAGTGTTCGGCATGGGCGGCGGCGGCAAATAGTGCGGCGCAGAGTTCGTAGCCGCCGGGGTAGCCGTACTCGGATATGCGTACGTATTGGAGTTCGGAGCATAGCCTCCCGCATTCGGCGCATAATTGGCCGGGCTTGGGGCATAGGTGGCCGAACTGGGAGCGTAGCCTGGTTGCTGCGGGGGAACTGTCTGCACATACGAAGCTGGGCCTTGCACGTATGTGGGAGGCGCTTGAACGTAGGTTGGGCCCGGCACCACGTATACTGGCGGCGGCGCATAATACGGATAGTAATATGGGTATCCGTAATAAGGATATGGGCGATACGCCGGCACGCCGATGCCAACGCCAATTCCGACGCGCACTCCGCCGGCTTGAACGTTGGTGACCAAAAGCGCGCCCACAGCCAAGATCGCAACTAACCGACCGGTCCATTTTGTGTTCATCGAAAAAGCCTCCATACTCAATTTCGGCAGATTGGCCAGGTGATAATCACCATCGCCGGGGTGCGCAATTTCGCGGCGTGTTTTTAGCCATTTTTCCTTGCGGCGGCGAGAGAGATTTCTGCCCCTGCCGCCAGCGCTAGCACGCCGAACGCCGTTCCAGCCCTACTTTTCCATCCACCGCGACCCGGCGAGCAACAATTTTCAAACAAAACCGTGCTGGAAGTGCTGGCAGAGGTCAAATTAGGCGTGTAAATTATCTAAGTGGTTTGTAAAAATATATAGCCTTTCGTGGCAACTGCATTCCGCCCCGCAACGTCCAGGAGCAAGGTTGTGAAGAATCGGCCCCGCGTGGCGCTGTTAATCGAAACTTCCAATTCATACGCGCGCGGATTGCTGCGCGGCATTCATGCATTCATTCGCGAGCATGAATCCTGGTCAACTTACCTGCCAGAATTGGCCCGCGGCGAAGCCCCACCGGCCTGGCTGAACCAAAATTGGCAAGGCGACGGCATCATTGCCCGTATCGAAAACCGGCGCATTGCGCAGGTTGTCAAGCAATCTGGCTTGCCGGTAATCAATGTCAGCTCCTCGCAGTTGGTGAGCGAAATTCCCAGCGTGGTCACCAAGGGCGAAGCGGTGGCCCGGCTGGCGGTGGAACATTTGAGCGGCCGCGGCCTGGAGCATTTTGGCTTTTGCGGCGACAACCGCTTCCGCTGGTCGTTGTTGCGCGGCAAGCAATTCGAGCAGATCGTGAAGGAAAGGGGATTTTCCTGTGACCTGTACGGCACGCAAAAATTGGCCCGCTCTCAGCCGAGCTGGGACAAAGAAGAAAAACAATTGGCCGCCTGGCTAAAAAAACTCCCCAAGCCGGCCGGCGTGATGGCCTGCCACGATTTGCGCGGCCTGCAAGTGCTGCAAGTTTGCCGACGAGTAGAAATTGCCGTGCCCGACGAAATTGCCGTGCTGGGCGTGGATAACGATGAAATTTTGTGCAGCCTTTCCACTCCGCCCATGTCCAGCGTGGCGCAAGATACTTACCGCATTGGTTACGAAGCCGCCCGCTTGCTCGAGCAGTGGATGGCCGGCAAGCGGCCGCAGCAGGGAATGGAAATCGATCCCTTGGGCATTGTCACGCGGCAATCGTCCGACGGGTTTGCCGTGAACGATCCCTTGGTTTCGCGGGCCATGCAGTTCATTCGCGACCATGCCTGCGACGGCATCAACGTGGACCAAATTTTGGAAGTGGTGCCGCTGTCGCGCCGCATGCTGGAGCACCGGTTCAAAAAGCTGCTGGGCCGCACGCCGCACGACGAAATTTTGAAGCTGCAATTCGAGCGCGCCAAGCAATTGCTGACCGAAACTTCGCTGCCGCTTTCCACCATTGCCGAGCGCGTGGGCTTCCGCCACGCTGAATATTTGAGCGTAGCCTTCAAACGCCGCTTCGGCAGCCCGCCCGGCGAATACCGCAACGATCACCGGCGCTGACCGCAACAAAAAACCCCGGCCTGGAGGCCGGGGCTAGGTGTGAATCGTAATTTTGTGTGAATCGTAATTTTGCGTGAATCGTCTTTCAACCAAGCGATTGTGCGGTTACTTCGCGCCCACCAACTGCTTTTTCTTTTCTTCGATAATTTCCTGCTGAATGCTGTTGGGCACGCGGCGGTATTTGGAAAATTCCATCGTGAATGTCCCCTGCCCTTGCGTCAGGCTGCGTAAATCGGTGGAGTAACCAAAGGTTTCGGCCAGCGGCACTTCGCCTTCAATCACCGCCGTGTTGCCGTGGACTTCTGAGGAAAGAATCATGCCGCGCCGGCTGGTCAGATTGCCCGCCACCGGGCCTTGGAACGTGGTGGGGACTTCAATTTCCACCTTCATGACCGGCTCCAACAGCACCGGCTTGGTTTGCATGAACGTTTCGCGGAAGCAGTTTTGGGCGCAAATTTGGAAGGCCATGTCGGAGCTGTCGACTTCGTGATAGGAGCCGTCTTCCAAAGTCGCTTTCACGCCGACAATGGGGAAGCCGGCGATGGGGCCCTTTTGCAACGAGGCGCGAAAGCCTTTTTCCACCGAGGGAATGTATTCCTTGGGAATGCGGCCTTGAATCACATCGTTTTCAAATTCGAAGGTTTCGGGAGCATCTTCGGGCAGCGGCTCCAATTTGCCCACAATGTGGGCGTACTGGCCGGAACCCCCGGTTTGTTTTTTATGCTTGAAATTGAAAGGCGCCAACTGCATGGGCGCTTCGCGGTAACTGACCTTGGGCGCGCCCACTTCCACCTGCACCTTGTATTCGCGGCGAATGCGCTCCACGTAAATATCCAGGTGCAATTCACCCATGCCGGCAATGAGGTTGTCTCCGGTTTCTTCATCGGTGGTTACGCGGAAGGTAGGATCTTCGCGGCTGAAACGTTGCAGAGCCTTGGCCAACTTATCACTAGCTTCGCGATTCGGAACACTAATGGCCATTTTGATGACCGGCTCGGCAATGAACATGCTTTCCAGCGTGCAGAATTTGTGTTCGGGAGCGTAGGTGTCGCCGCTGGCGGCATCAATGCCAATGATGGCCACAATGTCGCCGGCGCTGGCGCTGTCCATTTCTTCCCGCTTATCGGCGTGCATGCGCACAATGCGGCTGAACCGTTGCCGTTGGCTGGTGCGCTGGTTGACCATTTGGTCTCCCTTTTTCACCGTGCCTTGATAAATCCGCATGAACGTCAGTTGGCCGTACGGATCGTCCACCAACTTAAACGCCATGCCCACGAACGGCTTGGCCGGATCGGCCGCCAACTCAATTTTTTCTTCGGGATTGTCCCACTTCTTGGCCGTAATTTTGTGCGCCAGCGGCGAGGGCAAATACCGCACGATGGCGTCCAATAGCGGCTGCACGCCTTTGTTCTTGTACGCGGAGCCCATGAACACCGCCGTGGCATCCTGATTTTGCACGGCATCCTTCACCGTGGCATGAATCAAATCCTCGGGCACCTCTTGCTCGCCCAACAATAGCTCCATTAGTTGGTCGCTGTACATCGACAAGCTTTCCAACATGGCGTGGCGATGCTTTTTGGCGTCTTCCAAGAGCTCGGCCGGAATGGCTTCGCGGCGGACTTTTTCGCCGTTGGCGCCGTCGAAGTACACCGCCTGCATGCTGATTAAATCAATCACCCCAGCATAATCGTCCTCTTTGCCAATGGGCAATTGCATTAAAATGGCGTCGCACTCCAGCTTTTCCTTCACTTGCTGCACCACGCGCAAGGGGTTGGCCCCAATGCGGTCCATCTTGTTGATGAACGCCAACCGGGGCACATGATAGCGCTTCATTTGCCGGTCGACGGTCATCGATTGGCTTTGTACGCCACCCACGGCACACAGCACGAGAATGGCGCCATCTAATACGCGCAGGCTGCGTTCCACTTCCACGGTGAAATCGACGTGGCCGGGCGTATCGATGAGGTTGATTTGAATGTCGTTCCCTAGGTTGTTGTCCCAGTTCACCGTAGTGGCGGCGCTGGTAATGGTAATTCCCCGTTCGCGCTCCAGGTCCATGTAGTCCATGGTGGCGCCTTCGCCTGCGCCCCCCTTCACTTCCTGAATGCGGTGAATGCGGCCGGCGTAGAACAATATCCGCTCGCTCAGGGTGGTTTTGCCCGAGTCAATGTGCGCGGAAATTCCAATATTGCGAAGATGTTGCAAATCCATGACGAAAACCTCGTTCTTGGGCCCGGCCGCCTTGCCAGAGCTGGTAAACACTCAAAGCAGACAAACGGAGCGATCAACAACCATCCAGGGCAGCCAACGCCGAAACAATAGGCACTGGCGATTCACCCAGACATCAAACAGCGACAGCAAAACTGAGGCCGATTGACATGCTTCCACAAGCCGCCACCGAACTGCCAACAAGCGGCCATGCGTGTGGGGTGGGAACCGACGTATCCATCTATGTTATTCCAATGACCTGCCCGAGAAAAGGCCGATTTCGGCCACTTGGGGTGCGTTTTTCATGTGTTTTTCGCTAGAATCTGTCCGAAAGCAAGGTGTCTTTTGGCTAGTGCTGGTAACTTGCCCAAACACCAGATCACGTTACCAGACACAAGACCACCAGACCCCACCACACCCTAATTCCACGAAAGGCGGATTTATCCATGGACTCCTCAACGACCAACTGGTGCCACGACGTTGGCAAATTACTGTTGCGCTTAACCATTGGCGGGCTGCTCCTACTGCACGGGCTCGACAAGATTATGCACCCGCAAGATTTTGACAAAATTCTCGGCGCCGTTCGGTTCCATAACCTTCCCGATTTTTTGGCCTACGGCGTTTACGTGGGGGAAGCAGTGGCCCCGATTCTGGTAATTGTCGGCCTGTTCACACGCATCGCCTCGGCTGTCATTGCCATCAACATGGCGGTGGCGGTATGGCTGGCGCACCAAAACATGTTGTGGACATTGAACGACGGAGGCGGGTGGGCGATTGAGTTGCAAGCGCTCTACTTCCTCGGCGCACTGTCGATTATGTTTTTGGGCGCCGGCAGCTTCAGCTTCGACGCCCTGTGGCGCAACCGCAGCCAAGCCACCGAATCCCCACCGCCGCAAAAGTAATTGGTCGCCAATAAATTTGGTCGTCATAAAGCCGGGTATGGTATACCCGGTGCGCCGCCATGCGTTCACAAATCCGCGCCGGTTCATAAAGCCGGGCATGGTATGCCCGGTGCATCGGCGCTTGCTGCCGTCCGCCGTGGTCCGCCACCGGCGATACCATCGCCGGCTTTATGAGCACACCCGCGTCTTGCGGCAAACATTCCTGATCACCCGCTCAACGCCTCACCCGCTCGTCCCGCGCCGCCGGGCCATCGTCATTAGCACAATGCCAATGACCAGCGCCACCAGCCCGGCAATCGGATTGATAAAAATCGTGTGCGGCCTGGACACATCCCATGCGAAGTAGCCCAACGGTCCGCTCACCTGATCGGTCGTGAAGTACGTGAAGCTATGCACGGCCAACATCAGCACGCCCAGCACAATCAGAATTAACCCGCCGGTAGAATACGGTCTCATGATCCGGTCTCCTGAACTGAGGTAATCGAAAACCTCATCCTGAGATTAAAATCCTAACGAGCAGCCACTTCCTACTTAGTTTTTCTTTCAGGCCGCTGCTTCGCGCGCATGCATTCCATTGCCTGAATCTCAAATTCCTCGCGCCCCAAAGATGCAACTTTTGTGCCCGAGCAGGTGGCATTTTGCTTGCGGTCCTATCCATTCATAAAGCCGGGCATGGCATGCCCGGCACCGCTTCATTTGGGTAGGCGGGTGGGCAAGTGGGCAAATTGAACCGCCTGGGAGGATCGGCAGATGGCCAAGTTGATCGAAGGTTGAAATATTTGTTGGTAGCTGTTGACAGCTGCTTGGCAACCATTAGAATCTTAAATCCCGGCAGTTGGACGGCTCATTTTGGTGCGTCGGCCAGCTTCGGGTTTTTTATTCCCCTTATTGGTCGGGCTTTTGCCGACTGCGTTCGTGGATCGAGTTTGTTTTCGGACGTCGGAAACAGAGCCTGATCTGCGTTTGGGGCCGAATGCGGTTTCTGCGTATTCGGAAACAGATCTTTGACAATTCAGTAGTTGACTTCTTTGTAGCCAGCACAAGCGATTGTGTCGGTCGCAGCTTCGCAAGAGGTTGCGATCGGGCGATTGAAGGTTGGGCGAGCTTTTCCTTGCGGATTTTTTCCGGAAGGGCGTTCGCTAGGCCCCAATTGCCAAAACTCTATTCAGACCGTTTGGTTATTTGGCTAATAACCCGGGCGTTTCGGCTTCGGCCGCGGCGTCCGGCAAAGCAAATAAATTGAAGGGTTTGATTCTGGCTCAGAATGAACGTTGGCGGCGTGGATTAGGCATGCAAGTCGAACGCGTGTAGCAATACACGAGTGGCGAAAGGGACAGTAATGTGTAGATACGTACCCTCCGGTCTGGGATAGTCCATCGAAAGGTGGGGTAATACCAGATAATGTCTCCGGACCAAAGGTGTGATTCCACCGGTGGAGCGATCTGCATCCTATTAGCTTGTTGGCGGGGTAATGGCCCACCAAGGCAATGATGGGTAGCGGGTGTGAGAGCACGACCCGCGTCACTGGGACTGAGATACTGCCCAGACACCTACGGGTGGCTGCAGTCGAGGATCTTCGGCAATGGAC
>DASRSD010000062.1 GCA_035656635.1 Pirellulales bacterium | reverse complement strand
TACGTTTAAGTGTTTTATTTGTAATGTTTTACGCGATATGATGTTCCAGTATCCGGTATAAATGAGCATTAATAATGTGCTAAGAAATCGAGCAGGCCTTGCTATTAAGTGGAGCGTTTGCGGCGATCGGTTGTGCCATCGCACCTTTTCGAAAGCGGCCAGTTGTGAGCAATAATTTCTGATATAACCGGTCGATCCAAATCTGCATCGGCAGGCCTCCATTGTCCCTTACTTTTCTCACCGGCCGTCAACGTTTGCACGCCGCTGGAGTCGCTTAGCCCATGAAGTTAACGTTTGCCCAGCAGTCGTCGATGGGCCCCCGCCCCAATAACGAAGATTGGGTGGGTCATTGGGAGCCACAAGACGAAGAAGAACGCTTAACCCGCGGGGCCGTGTTGGCTTTGGCCGACGGTGTAGGAGGCCATGGCGATGGCGAGCAGGCCAGTCAACTGGCCGTGGAAGTGGCTTTACGCCGGTTTTTGGAGGTCAAGCCGGAAACACCGCCCAAGCAAGTTTTGTGGAAAATGATTACGGCCGCCAACGTGGCGGTGTACGACCGGGGCATGTCGATGCGCGGCCAGGGGCGAATGGCCACCACGCTAACCATCTCGATTTTTCGCAATAACGAATTGAACGTAGGTCACGTCGGCGATTGCCGAGTCTATCTGATTCAAAGCGGCCATATCGAACAGGTAACTGCCGACCATAACTACGCGGCTTCGCAAGTTAAAATGGGCTTGTTGTCGCCCTTGGAAGCAGCCACCAGTGATATGCGCTGCGTGTTAACCCGCAGCATCGGCAAGGAGCCGACGGTTCAAGTCGATTTCTATACCCGCACGGTCAACCGCGGCGATTACTTTGTGCAGTGCTCCGACGGCTTGTATACCTGCATCACCGATGAGGAGTTTTTAGAGATTGTCACGCATGCCACGCCCCCGGAGGCTTGCAAACAGCTCATTGAACTGGCGGAACGGCGCGGGACCAGCGACAACCTTTCCGTGCAAGTTGCCGCGATCGAAGGGGTAACGCAAGTTCGCTACTATCGCGGCCTGCCCATTTACGACGATCCGCCGGAAGCCATCAGCGAAACCGAGCTCGGGCAAGTGCTGGACGAACGCTTCGAGCTGCTGAGCGTGATTAGCCGCAGCGGCATGGCGTCGATTTTCAAAGCGAAAGACCGCAAAACCGGCGAAATGGTGGCTGTCAAGGTTCCTTTCATGCAGTTCGAAAGCGATCCGGCGTTCTTTTCGCGGTTTCAACGGGAGGAGGAAATCGGCAAGCTGCTGCAACATCCGAATATTTTGCGATTCATTTCAGTCGATGGCAAAAAAAGCCGCCCTTACATCGCCATGGAGTTGCTGGAAGGGAAAACGTTGCGGCAGGTGATGCGCAGCTACGGCGTGGTGCCGGTGGCCGACGCGCTGATGATTGCCATCCAAATTTGCGACGCGCTGGCTTACATGCACGAAAAAGGCATTGTCCACCGCGATTTGAAGCCGGAAAACATTATGCTGCTCAAGGGAGGCGGCTTGCGAATTATGGATTTTGGCATTGCCAAAGCCGAAGGGATGCGGCGCCTGACCTTCGCCGGATTTTCGCCATCGATGGGCACGCCCGATTACATGGCGCCGGAGCAAGTGAAAGGCAAGCGCGGCGACGCCCGCACCGACATTTACTCTTTGGGGGCGATGCTGTACGAAATGGTCACGGGCAGCCCGCCGTTTGATGGAGCAAATCCTTATTTGATTATGAATGCCCGGCTGGGTGGCGACCCCATTGCGCCGCGCAAGCGAAACAAAGAATTATCGCTTCAAGTAGAAGAGATCATTCTCCATGCAATGGAGCAAGACCCGGACAATCGCTATACTTCGGCCGCCGAAATGAAGGCAGATTTGGATGCGCCGGAAAAAGTGCCGCTCACAGGCCGGCACGAACGGCTGCGGCCTCCCATGGTGTGGAAAACCAAATGGCGCACGCTGCGGATGATTATTATTGCGGCCTTGGTGCCGATTGTTGTGTTTGGCCTGATGTATCTGTTCTACCGTCACCCGTGGACGAAGCACTAGGTCTTATCTTACGAAAGTGTAGCGGCGGTAGCCGGATACTCGCAGCACCGGGCCGGAATGCGTGGCCTTCCGGTTACGTTGAAGCCGCTACAAAGATATGAGACTGGCCCAAGAGCCCGTTCCACCAGACACCAGCCCACCAGCCACAAGACCACCAGGCACAAGACCACCTGACTATCAGGCACCTTGCCAGCCAACTCACTCTCCTAAATACGCGTCTTTCACCCGCCGATCGTTGAGCAAATCGTTGGCCGCAGCGCTCAGGGTAATTCGCCCGGTTTCCAACACGTAGCCACGATGGGCCAATTTCAACGCCATCTGCGCATTTTGTTCCACCAACAATACGGCGATCCCTTCCTGATTGAGTTGGCGAATCACGTCGAAAATCTTCGCCACCACTAGCGGCGCCAAGCCCAACGAAGGCTCGTCTAACAGCAGCAATTTAGGTCGCGCCATCAGCGCCCGGGCAACCGCCAGCATTTGCTGCTCGCCGCCGGACAAAGTTCCCCCTGCTTGTTGTGAGCGTTCCCGGAGAATGGGGAACAGGCTGAACACGTGGTCCAAATCGCGGCGGATGCCGGCAGCGTCCCGCCGTGTGATTGCGCCCAGCTCCAGATTTTCGAGCACCGTCAAGCGGGGAAAAATTTTGCGGCCTTCGGGCGATTGGCACAGCCCCAATTGCACAATTTCGTGCGGGGGCAGCCGCGAGATTTCTTTTCCTTGGAACGTAATCGTTCCGGTCTGCAAGCGATGCACGCCCGAAAGGCACATCAGCGTGGTTGTTTTTCCGGCGCCGTTGGCGCCGATCATCGTCACAATTTCCCCTGCGCGCACTTCCAGCGAAACATTTTTGAGGACCTCAATCGATCCGTAACCAGCGTGCACGTTTTCGACGGTCAGCAGAGCAGTCATGCAGTGTCAAAATGGATTGATCGCTAAGCCGCAGCGAAGTGATTCCAAAACCTATTTGTTTTCTTTGCCCAGGTAGGCCTCGATGACCTTCGGATCGGCACGAACGACGGCCGGCGGCCCCTCGGCAATTTTTTGACCGTAATTGAGCACCGCAATACGATCGGAAATGCCCATCACGACCGGCATGTGATGTTCGATCAGCAGTACGGTAATTCCCTCGGCGCGGATGCGACGGATCAGTTGCATGAGCTCGGTCGTCTCGGCCGGATTCATGCCTGCGGCCGGTTCGTCCAGCAAAAGCAACTTGGGTTGCGTGGCCAAAGCCCGGGCAATTTCCAGCCGCCGCTGATCTCCATACGCCAGCGAATTGGCAAGCGAGTTGGCTTTGTCGTCCAGTTCAACGAATCGCAGCGCTTCGTAAGCCCGTTGGCGCATCTGGGCCTCTTCGCGGCGAATGCCTGGCGTGCGCAACATCATTCGCAATGGATTTCGACTTTGACTTCGATCGAGTCCAATCAGCACGTTTTCCAATACGGTCATGTTGGAAAACAAGCGAATGTTTTGGAATGTGCGAGCGATTCCGGCCCGGGCAATCACGTCGGGCATGCGGCGCGAACGATTCCACACGACCAGCACACCGGCTGCGCCGAAAATCAAGCCGGCCCAGAGCGCAATCCATTCGGTCCGATGCATATACGCTTGCTGAGCAGGAACGGAACCGATGGCCGCTGCTACCCGGTCGGCAGTAGATTTTGAAGCATAATCGGCCAGCACGTCATTTCCACTGGCGGAGAAAATTCCCCAGCGCGCGCCGTGGGGGGCGGGCTCGATGGGCTTGCCGCTGTCGATTAATTGCCGGAGTTGCACGTTTAGCTTCTCCGCTGCCTCGCGATTGGGTTGATTTCCCGCGGCGCCCAACAGCGGCTCCCCGTCGGTCGTGACCACCGCCCAGCGGCCACGAGGCTGCGCTTCCACAGCCAGCTCGCCGGCGAAATAACCCCACATATCGCTCCACGCTTTGGCGAAGTTAAATTTCTGCGATGCGTAATCATAGTTCCGTTTGATCGTGGCGTGCCACAGATCGTCGATATTTGCACTCACCGCGACGGCAGCCACGGCGGTGACAATGCCGACCAGCACGCAGGCCACGAGCAAACGCCAAGTTGCTGGCCGTTGCAGCCGGCGGCCGTTAAATGAAATGGTTCCCGACGTGGGCTCGTAAATTCCTGTGACTGCGTTAAAAACGGTGGTTTTGCCCGCGCCATTGGGCCCAATGACCGATAACACTTCCCCCGGCTGCACTTGCAAATCAAGATGGCTCACGGCCGTTAGACCGCCGAAACGCATGGTCAAGTTGTGAATATCGAGCAGGTGCATTTCAGGCGGAATTTGAGTTTGGCAACGGCGGCCGTGGTTCGTCCCAGTGCAATTCGTGCTGCAAGCGAGCCGAAGGCCACAAGCCTTCCGGGCGGAACCGCATAATGGCGACCAACGCGAGGCCGAAAATCATCAGTCGCCAATTGCTGAACGATAGCAAACGCTCCGCCACCGCCGAGCTTTGCACTCCGCCGCCCAGGTGCTGCAGCCACGATTGCAACGTGGAGTTGATCTGCGGCGAAACGATGTTATCGAACCCTAATAACAACAGCACTCCCAACAATACGCCGCGCAAGCTTCCCAGCCCGCCAAGAATGACGCAGCACAGGATGATGATGGAGCGGTTAAAATCGTAAGTGTTGGGGTCAGCCGTCGTGGTAAGTTTCGTGGCGTACAAGCAGCCGGCCAAGCCTGCCAACCCGGCGCTGGCCGCGAACGAGGCCAGTTTAGCCCGCGGAGCATTTATTCCCATGCAGGTGGCCGCGAGTTCATCTTCGCGAATGGCGACCCAGGACCGCCCCAAGCGTGAATTTTCTAAATTTGCCAGCAGCGCAATCACGATCACCAAAATGCCCAGCGTCAAAAAGTAAAACAGGCGATAATCGGTTTCCCAACTGTTTTCGATTCCCAGCCAGCCGATGGGCACTGCCAACCATGGCGGCAAATGCGGCGGTGGAATGGGATTAAGCCCTTTGGTGCCGGCCGTGATCTCTTCCAAATTGCGCAGCGTCACCTTTACCACTTCGCCAAAGCCGAGCGTGACCAAAGCCAAATAGTCGCCGCGCAGCCGCAGCGTGGGGGCTCCGAGCACCAATCCACACAACGCTGCCCCTAGGGCCGATAGCACCAGCGCCGCGGTAAACGGCAATTGAAACGGATAGGAAGGCACGCGCAAAATCCCCGTGATGTACACGCCAATGCCGAAAAATGCAGCGATGCCCAATTGCAACAAGCCTGTGTAGCCCACGGCCACATTCAGGCCGAGGGCCAATATCGAGAAAATAAACAGCGTGGAAAGTTGATCGCCCAGCGCATTGCCGAAGGTGGGGCCTGCCCAGCTTGGAAAAACCGTGCGGGTCAGCGAGCAGGCGAACGGATAGAATACAAAGACTGCCAGGACCAGCACGTCCCAGCGTTTCAAAAATCGCGTCGGTGGTTTTTGACTTGGATTCATGATGGAAAGGCAATCAAACCTTCTCGCGCATGCGCTCGCCTAGCAGGCCGGAGGGCCTGAAAATCAGAATGACGATTAAGATGCCGAAGATGATCGCGGCCGTCCAACGTTCTTCCACATAGGCAGAGCCTAACGAGCGAACCATTCCAATGACGATGCCCCCCAGCACCGCGCCGGGAATATTCCCGATGCCGCCCAGCACCGCAGCGGTGAACGCGTACAGGCCGTTGATGTAGCCAATTTGAAAGCCAATGGTGCCGATGTACATGGAGTAAATTACAGCGGCAAATCCGGCCAGTCCGCCGCCGATGAGAAACGTGCTGCCGATGACACGCTCTACATGAATGCCCATCAACTGCGCCGCAACGGGGTCTTGCGACACGGCGCGCATCGATTTTCCCAGCCGAGTGAATTTCACCAGCACGGTCAGGCCCGACATAATTGCCGCCACCACCACCAGCAACACGGCATCGGACGGGGTGAAAGTTATCGCGGAATCGCCCAACAAGTTTCGCTGCGAAATGAGCTTAGGCACGCTTAAATCGGCCGGACCTTTCCACAACAGTCCGACATTTTGAAAAATAAACGATACGCCAATGGCGGAAACCAGCGGCGCCAACTTCGGCGCATTCCGCAAGGGTTTGTAAATCAATCGATCGACGGAAAAATTGAGCACGGCGCAAAACAGCGCCACCACGATGAGCAACGCGGCGACGCTAATGGCCACTGTCCATGCCGAAGCCGCGGTATCTAGCCCGAAAGCATTGATGAGCGTCAACGTGAGAAAAGTGCCCAGCATGAACAAATCGCCGTGGGCGAAGTTGATTAGCCCGATGATTCCATAAACCATCGTGTAACCCAGAGCGATGAGCGCAATCAAGGCGCCGTACGTCAGTCCGTTGAGACACTGCTGGACGAAAAGTTGCCAACCAGAAATCGAGTCGGCGGCCAGCAGCAAAGTCAGCATGCGGAGAAGATGCCAGAGGCCACAAACGAGAAATTAGAAGTCACAAATCGGGCCGAAAACACAGTGAATGGGAAAAACAGAATGATTGGAGTTGGTCGACATCATTTTTTTTGATCGCCCATGGGCTTCTGCTGATTGCCATCGCCCAGCAGTCTGACGAATTCAAACTTGCCACTGCGCACAATGTTGCCGCTGAGCTTATGCAGCGTGGTGTCGCCATTCTCGTCGAACGACCAGTTGCCCAATGCGCCGGGAAAATCTTTAATGGCAAAGGCGGCCTCGATAATCGCGGCGCGATCTTTCTTGCCTGCTTTGCGAATTGCCTCCAGCGCGGCATTGGTCGCTTCGTAACTATAAATTGCGTAAGCTTCGGGCATGAAGCCAAACCGCTTTTTGTAACGCTCGACAAATTCCTTCCCGCGGCCAGTCTGATTTTCCGGCGGCACTCCGCCGAACGTAACATACACGCGCTCGTTGGCATTTTCCGGGCCGGCAGCCTGAATGAAGGCGTTTTCCATGCAGCCATCCGGGACCATCAGCTTGCACTTTAATCCGGCGGCAACCATGTCTTTGCAAATTTGCCCGCCTTTCGTTTGCGTGGTGCCGCCGTAATACAAAAGATCGGGCTTCAGAGCCTTGATGCTGGTCATTTTGGAGCGAAATTCCTGGGCCTTTGTGTCGATGCTGTCGTGGCCCAGCACGTCAATTTCCAACTCGTTGCAGCGCTGCCGAAACATTTCGGCAATGCCTTTGCCGTAGAAAGAGTTGTCATCGAGAATATAAACCGTTTTGATCCCCATGTCTTTGGCCCATTCCGCGGCACAGGTGCCTTGCAAATCGTCGGCCGGAACGACCCGCGCGTAATTCTTTTTTCCCGTGGGGCGATAGATGGCAGGCTCGTCGGGCTCGCCCAGGCCCGGCTTGGTAAGGCCGACTGCGGTGTTGGCTGGACTAATCATCAACAGGCCAGCGCGATTCAAAATGGGCATCGACACTTTGGCCGCCCCGGAATTGTACGGACCAATGTACACCATGACGTCGGGATCGTTGGCGGCCTGTCGGGCATTGTCCCCTTCCGCATCGGGAGTCCAATCACCGGTGGCAGCCGTTGCATCGTCCCGATCTTCAAGCTCCAGCGAAAAATCGCCCACCTTATAGGCAGCTTCGTCCAACGCCAATTTAATGCCGTTGACCATCGTGTCAGTCTGCAGCTTGGCGCTGCCGGTGCGCGGCAGGCTAGAAACAATTCTGATGATGCCAGAGGTGGCAGCGTTGTCGGTGGAAACGGCAACGGACGTGGCAGGCTCGGGTTTGCTTTGTCCGGTTGATTCGCCGCAGCCGGAAAGACACGGAAGCGCGCCGGCGAAAAACAGACCAACCAGCAAATACCCAGTAATGTTCCGGCGAGATAGATTTTGCATAATGGCTGGCGGATACGAAACAATCGCTTTCATACGAGGATTGGCCATAGGTTAGCGCATTGTAAAAACCGTGAGAAAATGGGTCAATTTCTTTACGGTTGCAGCGGGGCTTAGGGTCATTGTCGGAGGCTGCAAACCGTCACTCTAGCAGCTTCTCCTGTGGGGGTTCCGGCAGGAAAAATGAAAAAACCAGCCCCAGGAAATATACGCCGAATCCAATGGCCGCTGCAGTGTAGGCCATTTTTTGTGGATCACCTTCGCCGGGCATGAAATCGCGCGAAGCCAAAAAAGTTGCCAGCGCGGCGAACGAAGTACCCAGCATCCGGCCGCCAATGTTGGCCGCAAAGCCTTCTCCCGTGCCACGTAAATGCAGGGGGTAAACGCGGGGCAAATAATTTCCCCAAAAACTAAACTGGGCGATGGTGAATAGCCCGGACAAGAAAATGCCAATGTCGAATAAAGTTACGTGCCAGTTGGCAATGGTGAACAACTCTTGGTTATGCAGCGCCAAGTAGCCAAAAGTCAGGGGCAACACAATCAGGCCTGGAATTTGAAACACACGCAATAAATTTCTGCGGCTGGCAATCCGCACGACCAGCAGCGCCAATAAAAACCGTCCAAACAGACCGCCGATTTCCTGGACTTTGGAATAATCTGAGCCGGCCGCCTGCTCCACCGACGATTTCAATTGCTGCTTGGCAATGCCAGCTTGCGTAACGCGAATTTTTGCCTGTTCATCCGGCGATTTATTGGCCAGCAGATTTTGCACTTCCGGCGAAGCCAGCCTCCGGTCAATTGCTTTTTGCAGGTCGCTTGATTCCAGCGTTTGCGTGGCTTTCGCAATCACGTCGGGCATGCCGGGCGCAATTTGCGTTGTTTGCTGAATGGCTCCGAACGCCGCGCCAAAACTCAACGCGAACATGATGGTGGTAATGACGGTGGTGCGCCGCAAGCCTGGCGCAAATAATTCCGCGATGCTCGGCCGCTTCAACGTGCCGGCGGTTTTTTTTTGTTTCCACGCCGGCGATTCGGGCAAGAACGGCCGGATCAAGATCAAGGGAATCGCCGGAA
>DASRSD010000061.1 GCA_035656635.1 Pirellulales bacterium | reverse complement strand
AGCGAATGTTTAGCCTTTATTTTGCCCTTAACTGACAAGCTTACCATCCAGCAGGGAGCGGGACGAATTGCAGCGTCATTTGGGGCGAAGCTCAGCCGCCCCTGTGCCACCGAAGCCTCCTGTATTCTTGGCCCCCAGAGTTTTTTCCCCCGAGCCGCCCATATTTGGCACCACCGCATCGAGTTGAGACAAAAGTTTTCCAATTTCACGGTGTATGCTAGGCAATTGCCGCACAACCAGTTTTCCCGTTACACCCCGAATATATACATCTTGCTGATTCCAGCTTTTGGGTTCAACCAATGTTTTAACGACTTCAGCCACTTCCTGCGGCGTCATGGCGGGGGCGTTGGGTGTGCTGGTACGTAATAGATAAACTTTAATCGCCAAAGTTTCCGGTTCTTTCGGTCTGGCAGGCTGCTTTGTCGCTTCCTCCTGCTGCTTGTGATGCAGCTCGCGCAATTGGCTTAATAAGTTGGCAATTCGGTCGTGAATTTCCTGATTTTGCGACACCACCAACAAAGCGCCATTGCCATATTCTTCCAACGTTCCCGGACCGCCTTGATCACTCCAACTGAGCGGCGCAATATTGTTTGTAATGTTGCCAACGAGCATTACGGTTTGACTCGTTGTAGGATCTTCTTCGGAATCGTCCCCGGCGGTTTCCCCGCGTGAAAGCACATCTGCGATCGGATACAACGCCAGCATCAACATTGAATCAGCTTTTTCGCGCGTGGTGATTAGAAGTACTTCGTTACCGACCACCCATGTAAGATTACACGTGTGCAATATTCGGTCGAGCGCGGAACGCAGAGTAATATCTTTCGCGGTAAAGCTGATAAGGAATGTTGCCGGATCAACGCCAGCATCTTTGAGCGCGGCGGAATCAATATAAAATTTGACATGCTGCGTCTGCCGCAAATCGTCTAATACAGCGGCTAGTGAGATGGCGTCAAAATTTAAATTCACCTTGGAAAGCAGTATATTTCGGATTGCTTCATCCGCGGGCATCGCGCCGAACACAATGGAGCTGCCCGATTTTCCAACCGGGTCGCTGTCATTAAATTTTCTGATGCTCGCCAACAGCCAGGCAATTTGTTCATGCAATTCGCTCGATTGCGTTACAACCAGCGTACCCAACGGCCCTCGCTGCAAAGTTCCTGGCCCTCCTTGCTTAGTCCAGGTTTGCGGTGCAATGGTCGTGCACAGCATATTAATTAGGCTGTCGTAATCTGGCTGACATTTATCATCGTGCATCAGAACGTCACGCACGTCGTATGCCACGGTTTCTAAGGTCGCATCAGCTTGTTCTTTGGTTATGATTAAAAGCACTTCATCTTTGATAACGAACGAGAGATTCAATTGAGCAAGCATCAGATGTAGCGCCGACCGCAGCGTAATATCCTTGACGTTGAAGGAAATCAGGGTGGTATTAGGATCCGATCCTTCGCTTTTCTTCGCGGTTGCTTCAAATTGAATTTCAAGGTGATGCTTTTCTCTGATGTAATTTACGACATCCGTAAGAGGCACTTGATCGAACGCCAATATAGTTTTATTTCTGAGTTCGTCTTGAATAGCTTTCTCACCCGTGCGCAAAATGAATGGAGAAGCAGTCTTAGCGCTCGCCCCCTCACTCGTGGAAGTTTTTTGCTCCTCGGCACCGGTGGGATTGGGCACCCCAAAATTTATTCCGATGGCGATGAAAACAGCGGCCAGCGTAACAAACGTGCGTGTCATGGCCCTTCCCTTGTAAGAACAACGTTCTGGGTGGGTGATGCGACTTTTAGAGTAAGTGCCGCATTTTCGAATTACAAGCAAATACCTCTGCGCCTAAATGTTGGCCGACAGTTTATTGCTTTGCCGCCGCTAGCACGTTCAATAGGCAGAATGGCTACCCGCGTAAGCCGGGCGATTGGCTGCTATCTGTATTAGTCCTTACATTTTGACCAATACCCAAATGTTAAACTTTAACGATTACGTCGGGAAAGGCACCCATCCGGGGCAGAGTATAGGGAAATCAGGGATAGGACCGAATTTAACGATATTAACGGCTGTGCCTTAAAGCGTGGCTGCAGCGATTATTCGGTTCAATATGGTCCCCTTTGCTCGGAAACCGGAATGGCTTGGATTGAGTCGGCAAAGTTAATAGTGTTCGTCGTTTGCCTTGCTGCAGCGGGCGAGATGCGCGCACACGATGCGCACGGGGATCAGACCGACAACCAACAGCTCACAACTCAAACTCAGGCGGATTCATTAAAAAACATTTCGACTGTTTTTGTTACAGATAGTTCAGAATCATCGCCGGCAACAGAAAACACCGTTCCAAGTTCGAGTGATACGCAACGATCAACTACTTCCTGTAATTCTACGCCGTTGTGGTGTCGAGATTCAATCGGTTTGCGAATCGACTTTAACCCGTTTGCCAATGCAGATTGTCCATCGCGCCGCTTCAATTTGGATTATGGGATTTCTTATCCTTTGCTTTCGACGGTAAATTCCGTGAATTCAATCTCGCTGATGCAACGGCCTGGTTTGGTTGCACCGACCGTCCAACTCGCACATTTTCTGGGGTCCAATTCGGAGGGCAAAAGCTTGGAGTCTGAAAAACTCCAGCAATGCATAGGCGAGTCACAAAATGGGTCAGACGATGATGTCGAGGATTCTGTTCAAACCGAAGCAATCGTCTTGCCGGCGCCTACAGCCGAGGAACAACTGTGGCTCCATTTCCCTTCAACATTGGACGGCAGCATCGTTATTGACCATGGGGTATTTAAGGCAGCGATGCAGCAGCCGCTGGCGCCATTGCAGCCCTTGCAGCCGGTGCAACCTCCATCGATCACGCCGTATGAGCCCAGTTTGCCCGGCGCGTTTGAAACATTAGGGACTACTTCTATTGCCGAGTTGGCCGCGACCGTCGGCGGAGGTCCCGCGCAGGGAGTCAGCCAGAGCCAAGCGCAAGCCATTGCTTCGACCGACATTGGTGGCTTGCTCCAATCTGCCAATTCGGTGCAAAGTGTAAATACAACTCGCCGTTCACCGGTTGCTTTGGCGCCCAATGTTCGCGGCTACGAATTCGGTCAGATCTACGCGCAAGCCACTGGTGCGTATTGGTTTCCAGTACGCGAAGACTTGGATTCAATGCTCAGCAAGATTGACCCCGGAATGATCCAAGAAGTTGTTGTTATTCCCGGCCCGTACGGTGTGCGCTATGGTGCCGGCCTTAGCTTCATCGACATCATTACTCAGGATACGCCGCGATATGATGATGGGCCGCAAAGCAGTTACCGCGCCAAT
>DASRSD010000060.1 GCA_035656635.1 Pirellulales bacterium | reverse complement strand
GCTAGGCACGCTGCTTGTTCCCGCAATTGCTCCAGCACAAGGTGTGCTGATTAATATTAACGAGGGCGATCATGTGGTTTTGCCGCGGCCGCCGATCATTATTGCTCGCCCGTGGCCGCGACCGCAACCGGAGCAATCGAGCTACAAAATCAAACAGCTGGAGGTGGACGTCAAGCTTGATGGCCAGATGGCCCACGTGCAAGCCACGCAATCGTTCGTCAATACGGGCAGCCGGCCGATGGAAGTGTGCTTTGTGTTTCCATTGCCGTATGACGGGGCGGTCGATCAATTGACGCTACTCATCGACGGTAAAGAATGCCCGGCAAAGCTGCTGGATTCCAGCGACGCCCGGCGGATGTATGAAGACATTGTCCGCAAAAACCAAGATCCCGCGCTGTTGGAATGGATGGGCACGGGCCTATTCAAAACCAGCGTCTTTCCGGTGCCGCCCGGCGGCGAGCGCAAGGTGACGCTGCACTACTCGCAATTATGCCGGCAGTGGGATGGACTGACCGATTTTGTGTTCCCGCTGTCCACGGCCAAATACACCTCGCAGCCGGTGGAGGAGGTTAAATTTCAGGCCGCCATTGAAAGCGATGCCGAAATCAAAAACATATACAGCCCCAGTCATGCCGTCGATATTAAACGTCCTGACGTCAAACATGCTGTCATCAGTTACGCTGCCAAAAACATTGTGCCGACCGACGACTTCCGGTTGTTTTACGATGTGGGCAAAGGACTGGTCGATGCGCGCGTGATCAGCTACAAGCCCGACGCCAATGAAGATGGCTATTTCCTACTGCTGGCTAGTCCGCAAATTAAAGCGGACGATGCCGCGGCGACCAAAAAAACTGTCGTGCTGGCGATTGATCGCTCGGGAAGCATGAGCGGAGAAAAAATCGAGCAAGCCAAAGCCGCCGCCAAGTTTGTCATCAACCATTTGCACGAGGGCGATTTGCTCAACCTCATCGCTTACGACAGCAACGTGGAAAGTTGGCGACCGGAATTGCAAAAGTTCGATGACAACAGCCGCAAGGCGGCCCTTGGCTTTATCGAAGGCATTTACGCCGGAGGCAGCACCAACATTAACGGCGCGCTGGGCACGGCGCTATCACAATTGCACGACGCCAACCGGCCGAACTTCGTCATCTTTCTGACTGACGGGATTCCCACGGTGGGCGAAACCAACGAAAGCAAAATTATTTCCAACGCGAAGTCGAACAACACAGTGCACGCCCGCATTTTTGATTTTGGCGTCGGCTACGATGTGAACAGCCGGCTGCTGGACAAACTGGCCCGCGAGAATTTCGGCCTGACCGAATACGTGCGGCCGAACGAAAACATTGAAACGGCCGTGGCGGCGCTGTATGGCCGAATTGGCTCGCCGGTGATGACGGGCGTGAAGCTGAACGTCGACGTGGAAGGCGCCAAACCGGAGGAAGGGGCCGTGGTGAACCGCGTCTATCCGAAGGAGGTATTCGATTTGTTCGTCGGCGAGCAGTTGGTGTTGGTGGGCCGCTACAAAAAATCGGGCGCGGCCAAAATCACGATTACCGGGCAAGTGGCAGACGGGGACAAGCAGGAGCAAAAATTCTATTTTCCCGCCAGCCTGGTCGAACACAGCGGCGACGAATCGCAAGCCTTCATCGAAAAACTGTGGGCCGTGCGGCGCGTAGGAGAAATTTTGGACGAGATCGATCTGAAAGGTCGCAACGATGAGTTGGTGAAAGAGTTGGTATCGCTGTCACTCAAGCATGGCATTATTACACCGTATACTTCGTTTCTGGCTGATGAAAGTAAACGGCGCGATTTGGCCTTCGGCACCCGCGCGGCGAACGAACGATTGAAAGAGCTCGATCGCTATGCAGATGGCGAACAAGGCGTGGAACAGCGCGTGGCCAAGCATGCGCTGCAAGCCGTAAATCAGCCTGCCGCAGCAACACCCATGGGGTTAGGTTACGGTGGCGGTGCAGGTGCGGCGAACCGCGGCACGGATGGGGGCCGGTTTGGCAATTCGAACGGCACAATCACCGCTGCTCCCGGCGTGACCGGTGCCACTTCGGCGCTAGAAACCGAAAAGTTTTACGCCGTCGTGTCCGATAGCAAAAATGATGCGGATAAAGTTGTTCAGAATGTGTGCCAGATCGGCCGCAAAACATTTTTCCGCCGCGGCGACCGCTGGATTGATTCGGCCGTAACACCTGAGTTGGAAAAAACCATCGTAAAAATTAAACGGTTCAGCCCGGAATACTTCCAGCTTGTCGATCAGCACGGGCATGATGTCGGCAAATATCTGACGCTCGATCAGCCAATAACGCTGGAACTGAACGGCAAGGTGTACGAAATCGATGCCGACGATAACAAATAGAAGTCAGCACCATCGCTCTGCCTTGTTTCAAAGGGAGCTAATTTTGCTGATGCCTCATCAGTCGAACATCGAGTCCATGCCCAGGCGGGTTTTCAATTCCTCGAACAGGCTTTGATACTGTTCGCTGGAAGAATGAACGTGCTCGGCCTCGGTAATGAATTTCATTTGGTCGTTGCAGAGTACGCCGCGGTGACGCAGCACTTCTTCAAACGGTCCGAGGTCTTGCCCGTATGCAATTAGCAGTTTGTGTTCGTCGAACTGTACTTCCAACGGTACATTTGGATTCAAGACCGCAATGCCAGTGCAGCCGTCATTGAGGAGCAATTCTTCGTAATCGTATAATGTGCTTTTAAGCACAGGCAGATCGATGTGCTCGCGGTACAAGTCGACATGTCCCTTGTTATCCGCGCTGTGGCTGGTTTCCAGCACCACATCAACTTCCATGCCCAGTGGATCAAGCATGTCGAGAAATATTTCGAACAAATCTTCCTTCGTGGCAGCGGCCATGAGCACAGGCACGCGGACTCGGCTTTCCTCGTCGGCAAAGCAATCATGGCGGTAGCCTTGGCTGGGAATAACTTGCAAATCAAACGACGGACGCACGGCTTCGGTCAGCTCAAAATTGCCGTAGCGGCAAACTTTGAGATGCGCCTCCAGCTGCTCCTCGGAAAGACGCTCGAAGCAGCTGCCGGCATGCGGCGGCGTGCCATCGCGAAATACATTTCGAAAAACGCGTTTCAAAAAGCCCATCGGCGATATATTCCTTCGTTTGTTGCCCCTGCAAGATTGCTTTGGACGTTGTTGGTCTGTGGGATGTCCCGAAAGCAATTAACAAACGGCTAACCAAACTTAGATTACAGCTGTGCCACAGGAAGCCGACGCGGGACAAGTTCCATAATTGCCCCCAGCCGCGGTCGGCAGGACCGGAAAAACCTGCGCTTTGTTCGACAAGGCGGTCGAGTAGCGTCCCTGTGTTAGTTTAGCACCGCGCTGGAATGTGGCGTTCTGACCACGTACATTGGCCTAGCAAAACTTCTCGCCTGGCGAGAAGATGTACCATCCGCGAAAACTTTAACTCCGTATTTCCGGCCGCGCTGGCCCAGAATCGGAGTTGTCGCTCAGTCGCAATTTAGGTATTGGTAAAGCAATTGGCCAGCAAATGCAGCAGTTTGTAACGCGCCGTCCGTAAAGCGGCCCCATCACACGTTGAATTTGCACAACATGCGATACTCCACCATCGGTTGCATCGGCGCAACATTGGCTCTGCTATTGCTTACGGCTTGCAGCGATCGGTCGCCCAGTCTGGCGATTAATGGGGAGAATCTAGCAACCTCTGCAGTCCCCCACGCTACCCCGACGGACTCAATTTCGAGCCAACAACCCAATGCAACCGTAACTGCGGACACGTTGGAGACCAACGCATCGGGGTCGGCGCCAATCGATCCCGCCACAACATCCGTCAAAGGCGATCCACGGGAATGGTGGGAGGCAGTCTATGCCTATCACACCAAAATTGGTTGGTGCCATACGCACATCACCGACATTGAGGAAAATGAGCGCAAGTTGGCCCAAATTAACTACCAAAACCATATTGCGGTTGATCGACAAGGCCAACAAACCACAATCGACATTGTTACGCAAAGCGTAGAGACGGCGGAGGGCGAGCTGCTCCGGTTTCACACCGAAATCAATTCCGGCACCAGCCGCACAGAAATGAATGGGCACGTTGCCGATGGACAACTCATGCTGGAAACGATTACCGCTGGCAAAACTACAACCGAATCGTTCCCTTGGATTCCTGGCACAATGGGCTTCAGTGCCACTGAACAATCGTTGGCCGCAGCCCCGCTTTTGCCAGGACAGCGTCGGACACTGATGGCAGTGATGCCCGCCACGAACGAAGTGGTGACTATCGAATTGATTGCCAATCAATACGAGGCTACACCGCTGGTCGATCACACGGAAGATTTGCTGCGGATCGATGGGAGCATCACGTTGCCAATGCACGGTGGCAGTGAGCAATCGCCAATCATTCGTTCTCAATTATGGACCAATCGCGAAGGTCAGGTGCTGAAAACGTCGCTTACTGCCCTGCATCAGGAAACTTATCGTACTACGCAAGCTTTGGCGCTGGCGAAGCCGGGAGGCAGGCGATTGGATTTGGTAATTGATAATACCGTGCCGGTGACACGATCATTACCCAATCCACATTCCACGCGGCGAATCAAATACCGCGTACAATTAGCTACCGACGATCCGTCCAAGGTTTTCTCTGCTGGCGATTCGCAAGAACTCTTGCCATTGGACCCTCATACGGCGGAAATTACCGTACGAAGGATCGATGGCTCGTCCACTACGCTGTCGCCGTCGACGAATGCGGCAATTTTAGCAGCAGTGACTCTGTCGCATGTTCCCACAGTAGAAGATCGCGCGCCGAATAACTTGATTCAAAGTGATGATGATCAAGTACAAGCAATGGCCAACTCTGTGGCGCCAGGAGAAACCGACCCCTGGAAACTGGCCGTCGAACTGGAAAGGTATGTGAAGGACATCGTCAAACTAAAAAACTTCTCGCAAGCCTTTGACACCGCAGCTGAAGTTGCACGCCTGCGTGAAGGCGATTGTACCGAGCACTCGGTATTATTGGCAGCGCTTGCTCGTGCCCGTGGCATTCCGGCCCGTGTAGCAATTGGCCTGATTTACCAGCCATCCACGCAAAGTTTTGTGTATCACATGTGGAATGAGCTGTGGATCGGCGATCACTGGGTACCAATGGACAGTACCCTAGGACGCGGCGGCATCGGCGCAGCCCATCTAAAACTGACCCAATCTAATCTCGCAGGCGCACAAGCCTACAGTTGCTTTTTGCCCGTGGCCCAAGTCATCGGACAACTGAAGATCGAGATTTTGGAAGTAGAATAATGCCGCTGGCGCCGTCGGGTGCAACACGACGGCCCCAAGGTTAAGCCGCAAGCGTTCAGCGCTTGTCAGGCGTGAGCAGCCACCGGTCCACCATTATTGGCTCTGCAGTGAATGGCGCTGGTTCCGATTCCAAACTCCAAGTTTCGACCGGCGACGTGAACGCGGCGCCGGGTTCTACTCCAATCGATTCGATCGCAATGGGTTGTAGCGCAAACGGCTCGGGAAGCGCCTGCGGAAACAAGAAGTCTGACAGCGCGGCTCGGTTGGCCTGTGGGCCAAAACTGGCGGCAGGCTCAAAATAGGCCGCTGGCGTGACTGTATACGACTGCTGGCTGTGGTTTTTCGGGGCAGACACGGCCGCGGTAACAACCGGGTGTTCCGGCACATCGACTGTCTTCGTCGTACTCTCGGCGTCCAAAATCTCGGCGTGGACTAGCACCAGCACTTCCACGTCGTCGCTATCTTTTGCCGAGCAAGAGGAAGCGCACGCGCCTTCGTGACAGGCTTGAGAGACGCAATCCTGCGATTGGCACGCCGTCTGGTATTCCCGCTTGATAATCAAGCCGCCCAGCACCGCGGTTTGGCCCGATTTCATTTCTAAAGTTGTGGAGATTTCCGTGGTGGAAACGACGGGCCTTTTTAGCTCGCCGGTTTCGTTCGCCGGAAACTGCTCAAGCTGACTAAAAGCTGGCCGCAACTGCAGGCGGAGCTTGTGGCTATCGAGAATTTCCGGAAGCACGTCGACTGTGGTGCCGATTTTTTTATAGTCAATCGTCACTTGGTTATCGGCGTGCGGCGTCAGAACAGGCACCTCCTGGCCAATCTCGACATGGGCCTGTTGGCCATTGCGTGTCTGGATTTGTGGCGCGCTGACAACGCTCAGTAAACCTTCCTTTTGCAGCACATCGAGAAAGTTCAGGAATGCGCTGTCACTGTCACAACATTCGAAGCCATGATTCGCAACAAAATGTTCGCCATCGAATTTGGAAAAATCGAAGCCTAACGCATGGCATTTCGTACGGTTCAACTCCATGATTTTCACATGCACCGAAACTTCCTGTTGCGATGAGCTCGTTGCTGCCGTTTGCTTTTGCGCAGCCTTCCAGCTTGTTGTCGGTTGCGGAGTCCATTCCTCAAGATTATAGGAATGCGTCGCCGTCGAAGCTGTCGGCTGGTTGTACGCGGTTTGATGCAGTCGTGCCAACTCAGCTTGGGCCGTTTGCAATTGTTCGACGACCGATTTTATTTCAGCATTGCACTGACTGCGAAGTTGGTCGGCCTCCAAGTGCATGCCGGCAGCGTCTAAGTGATGGGCCGCTTGCAGCAGATGGTCTAAACGGTCCGCGTCACAGGCCGTGGGCGTCGATGAAATGGGCGTCGGACAAACGGCTCCGGGATATGCAGAGCCAATCGACGACGGCACATAAGCCGCGGTCGGCGGATAGGCGGGTGCATAATATACTGGTGTGGGAGCATAAACAGGAACCGACGGAGGGCCCGCAAAAGCATAGTCCCCGTAACCGGACGGTGAAAAATGAGGCGCGGGAGGAATCGCTGCCGCTGCATAGCCGGGCTGCGCTGCTGAAAACACCGACTGCGGCGCTCCGTAGGCGACATTGAACTCCGGCATATTCGGGAGTGGATGAACATCAGTGTGCGAGTAGCCATTTGCATCGCCGACGACCGCCCAGCCCGGCGCGGATTCTATGCGGGCGCTATAATCGGCCGACGGAGAATAAAGCCGCGGCGGCGGCCCAATGGTAAGCATGGCAGGGCAAGCCGTCGCAGGAGCAGCCTGATCGGATGAACAATATGGGACAGAAGCTCCTGCCTGATACACCGGGCATGATTGACACGGCTGCATCTGACAATTGTTCGAGCACTGCACCCCGCGACTATTGTATCCAATCAACGAGAAGTTTGGCTGCGCGGCATGAGTGGTGCAAAGCAAGGCAATTCCTGCCAAAATAGCACCCGTCAAAGTAACGCTCCAAAATTTCCACGATGGTTTCCGCCACATGGGTCATCCTCCTGATTTCCCGTAAGATATTTCGAAAAGCCAAGGAGCGGGAACGCGCCCTTGGCCGGGCAAAATCGGCGGGGAAGAATAACGGCTTTTGGAGAATCAAGCAATGCCGCCTTGCAGCGATTAAATTGCTGTCAGAGCGGCTTTCTGCCCTCGCGCCCGTCAGTCTTCGGTAGGCAGCGTAAAATCGGCAATGAACAATTGGCTAGTGTGATCGGCCGTGCGGTTGCTGGTCCACATCAATTTTGTGCCATCCGGCGAGAAAACAGGCAGTACATCGGCCGCCGGATGGTCGGTAATTCGCCAAATTTTTCCGGGCACAATGTGGCCATTTTGTTCGCTGTACTTCATCAACCACAAGTCGTAATTGGGTGTCGCGTGCGGATCGGAATGATCGGCGCCGGTCCAGATTATATACGGCTGGGTGGGATGCCAAAACGGCGCCCAATTCACGCCGATGTTGTCTGTGAGCGCTGTATCATTTTGCCCGTTGAAACCAATCACGTGTAACTGCAAGTAGCCCGCTTGCTTGCGATCGCTGCGATACACGACCCAGCGACCGTCGGGCGAGGTGAATGGTCCGCCATTATAGCCGGAAAAGTTCGTCAACTGGCGGACATTAGCGCCGTCAGCATCCATCACATAGATGTTTGGATTGCCACCACGGTTGCTGCAAAAAACGATGTGTTCGCCGTCGGGTGTATATGCGCATTCGGCATCATAGCCGGGCGAATCGGTTAGTCGTTTCAAAATGTGCCCATCTAAATCCGCAGAGAAAATTTCCATCCACGCATCAAAATCCCATTGGTAGCGGCGGTGGCGGCCGGCTTTGGCGTCGTCTTCATCTTGTTTTCGCTGGACGGCTTCGGTGTCGGATAAATTGGGATCAAGATGGCTACTGGCGAAGATTATACTTTTCCCGTCTGGCGCAAAAAAACTACATGTGGTGCGTCCCCGGCCCGTACTAACCATTTTGGGCCCGGGCGAGCTAGAATCTCCCGCTCTCTTTGGAAGAGGGTCGGGGTGAGGGAAATCGTGTGATCCATCCCCAAGCGGCAGCATGTAAATCTGATAAAACATGTACTGCAGCGGCACGCCCTGAAAAATGATGGTTTTTCCATCCGGCGCAAAATACCCCTCGCCTGCTTTGGAAAAATCCGTGCTGGTGGTCAGTTGGCGAATGTTTTTCAGGTATTTGCTTTCGATCGACGGGATAGCCATTTGAGGCGTAGCCGACGGTGAATCCTCGGCTAGAACAATTGGCCAACAAATGAGAAAATTGCCCAGCAATGCGGCCGCAAATGATCCGTGCCAGATGTTCATAGGTTACTACCTGGAGCGAGAACCGAATCCCGAAAGACGCTATTATAGTTATCATCCAAATGCTTCGACATCCCACACTCGCGCACCTGCTTTTATGAAGATCTACACAAAAACCGGCGATTCGGGCGAAACAGGCCTATTCGCTGGCCCGCGCGTTCGAAAAGATGATTTGCGAATTGAAGCTTACGGCACGGTTGACGAACTGAATGCCGTGCTGGGTTTAGTCCGTAGTCAAGCATTGCACGATGTTCAACAGAAACAGCTGGCGGAGCTCGATACACTATTGGCGCACATTCAGCATATTTTGTTCAACTTGGGCGCCGAGTTAGCCACGCCCGATCCCAAGACGCGCGGCACCAGTTTTGTCAGGCCGCAAGAAATTGCGGTGCTGGAGGGAGCCATCGACCAGTTTGAAGCAAAGCTGCCGACGCTGAAAACATTTATTCTTCCCGGCGGAGCAGCCGGCGCTGCTTGGCTGCATTTGGCCCGCACCGTTTGCCGCCGTGCTGAACGTCGTATAGTGACCTTAGCGGCACGCGAAGGAGAAAAATTTTCGCCGCACGTGTTAATCTATTTAAATCGGCTGAGTGATTTGCTATTTGTGCTGGCCCGCGCTGCGAATCAGAGTGCCGGGCGCTCAGACGTGCCCTGGGAAAAATCAAGTTCATGAACGGTCTATCTTTACTCTCGCGGCGTGGGCGGCTACGTTGATAGCAGCAACGGCAAAGCGGTAATTCCCACGCATCCCACGCTGAATATTCCGTGGCTGTCGCACATGTTGTTTCAAGGAATGTTTTTCATCATCACGCCGGCGCTCATTTTTGGAGCCGTTGCCGAACGCATGAAATTTAGCGCGATGATTA
Organism: Pirellulales bacterium; assembly: GCA_035656635.1. Lineage (NCBI taxonomy): Bacteria > Pseudomonadati > Planctomycetota > Planctomycetia > Pirellulales > Pirellulales bacterium. The sequence goes on along the minus strand of DASRSD010000060.1, from coordinate 2,803 downwards.
TCTTCACCATTTTGTGGGGCACGCTGGTTTACATTCCGCTGGCGCATTGGGTGTGGGGCAACGGCATTTTGGCGTTTGGCCAGCCTTATGCACTGGCCGGCGGCGCTTTGGATTTTGCCGGCGGCACCGTGGTTCATATTACGTCCGGAGTTTCGGCGTTGATTTGTGCGCTGCTGGTCGGCAAGCGGTTCGGCTATGGACACGAGCCCATTCCGCCGCACAATATGACCTACACGGTGTTAGGGGCCGCCATGCTGTGGATCGGTTGGTTCGGCTTCAACGCGGGAAGCGCTTTGGCCGCCGATGGAATTGCCGCCAGCGCCTTTGCCGCAACGCATTTTGCCGCCGCAGCGGCGGCATTATCATGGGCCGGCATCGAATGGATCACACGCGGCAAGCCCAGCGTATTGGGAGCGGCATCGGGAGTGGTGGCCGGCTTAGTTTGCATTACTCCTGCTTGCGGTTATGTGACGCCGATTCCGGCCATCATCATGGGTGCGATTGCTGGAGTTGTTTGCTTTTATGCGTGCACCGCTTTGAAATCGAAATTTCGCTACGACGATTCTTTGGATGCTTTCGGAGTTCACGGGGTGGGTGGAACTTTGGGAGCGATTCTTACCGGCATTTTCGCCACGCGGGCAGTTGCCGATATTGATCATGGTCGGCCGCTGGGATTGCTCGAAGGGGGCCACATTTTCCTGGGGCAATTGGTCGCCGTGGCTTGCGCCTGGGGACTGGCGATGGTGGCTACCGCCATCATTTTGAAGATACTCGATGCTACCATCGGACTGCGAGTCAGCCAGCAGCAAGAAATTCAGGGACTCGACCTTAGCCAACACGGGTAAGAAGGATATATTTTTATCTAAGCTGGCCAACCCGTAGCGGCAGGGTTGATGTCGAACCTACCCATCGGCGAACTGGATGCCAAACCAAGTGGATTGTTTATAATTCAAACCGATACGGATTGATCGCTTTCGAATTTCATTGCGGTCATTTTTCTAGAGGTTGCCATGAAAAAAATTGAAGCGATTATTCGGCATTTCAAACTTGAGGACGTGAAAACCGCACTCACGGAACAGGGGATACTGGGAATGACCGTTTCCGAGGTGCGCGGATTCGGCCGGCAAAAGGGACATGTCGAAATGTACCGCGGCACGGAGTACGCCGTCGATTTTGTGCCCAAGGTGAAAGTCGAAGTTGTGGTGCCCGACAATCAGTTGCAAAAAACCTTGAGCACCATTATGCAAGCAGCTCAAACCGGCCAAATTGGCGACGGGAAAATTTTCGTCTACGATTTGGCCACCGCGCTGCGAATCCGCACGGGTGAAGCCGGCGACGATGCGGTGTGACATGCTGATCAACATTGCGGAGTATATTTACATGGGGCACTTCGAGGCGCCAACCCTTCGCCTTTCCATCTCCGCCTTCCGCAGTTGAATATGCCCGCCGCTTCTACGCTCCGTCCTTGTGTGTTAGCCGCAAAAGATTGGTTGGCTCAAGAACGCGCGAAATTGAAGCAACAGCACGAGGGGGGTTCGCCGGGTATTCAAGTCTGCGCACGGCTTACCGACATGCTGGATCGCGTGGTGCTGGATTTGCATCAATCGGCATTGGACGAGCTGTCGCTGCCGGAACATTCATTGCTCCGCAGCGAAGTGGCACTCGTGGCGCATGGCGGCTACGGCAGACGCGATGTCGCGCCGTATTCCGATGTCGATTTGATGATTCTTTGTTCGCCAAAAGCCGCGCAGCAAGTGGAACCTTTGGCGAAACGTTTGTTGCACGACTTGTTCGATGTCGGGCTCATTTTAGGACAAAGCGTGCGCACCATGTCGGAAGCCTGCAAGTTAGGTTTGAAAGATCCGACTATTTTCACTTCGTTGGCGGAATCGCGCCTGCTGACCGGCAGTCAACCGCTGTTCGAGAGCTTCCAGGCCAAATTTCAAAAAGCGGCAAAACGGCATTGGCGAGGACTGGTGCGAGCGATCGAGGAATCTCGCCGCCAGGAACGCGAGCGATTCGGCGAGACGGTTTACCTTCTCGAACCCAATGTCAAGCGGTCGCCTGGTGGATTACGCGATATTCAACTGCTGCGGTGGGTTGGCTTTGCCCGCTACGGCGAGGCCACTCCTGATGGGCTGCAACTCATGGGTGAGCTGAGTAAAGCCGATGAAACGGGGCTGCGGCGCGCTTTGGAACTGCTGCTACGGGTACGCAATGAATTGCACTTCCATGCGGAAAAGGAACAAGATGTATTGGGTCGATCGGAACAAGTGCGCATGGCTAAAGTATTCGAGGCCAACGCAGCGCAAGGCTTGCTAGATGTGGAAGTGTTCATGCGCGAATATTTCCGAAACACCCACGCGGTGCAGCAAGTAGCGGCTCGGTTTTTGGAAGGGGCACAGCCTTGGACCAAGCTGGGCGAGGCTTTGTTTCCGTTGCTTAGCCGAACGGTGCAAGGCGATTTTCGGATCGGACCGCGGACAATCATTGCCACCCGCGCCGGCTTGCAAAAACTGCCTGGCAATTTACCGCAAATTCTGCGGCTCGTCGATTTGGCAAATACTCACAACAAACGCATCGCCCATAGCACTTGGGAAACGGTGCATCGGGCGGTTCCACAGTTGCCCGATGTCGTCACCAAGGAGTCAGCGGAGTTGTTTTTGTCGGTTCTTTCGCAGCCCGCGCGCTTGGGAGAACTATTGCGAAATTTGCATGCGCTCGGCGTGTTGGAGCGGTTGATCCCCGCGTTCGCCCATGCCCGTTCGCTCTTGCAATTTAACGAATATCACAAATACACCGT
>DASRSD010000059.1 GCA_035656635.1 Pirellulales bacterium | reverse complement strand
GAAAAATGGTCGAAATGCATGGCCGCAGCGAGTATGCCCATTTGACGTTTTCCATTCCCGCCCGCGGTCTGATCGGCCTCCGCACTCGCCTTTTGAACGCCACGCAAGGGACGGCGATTATGCACCATCGGTTTGAAAAATATGCGCCGCAGGAAGGGGAAATTCCCAGCCGCCTGAACGGTGTGCTGGTATCGATGGCCGCCGGAAAAGTATTCGCCTACGGCCTGAACACGCTCCAGGAGCGTTCCGATCTGTTCATCAAACCCGGCGACGAAGTGTATGAAGGCATGGTCGTGGGCGAAAACGCCCGCAACGAAGACATGATTGTGAACCCCACCAAGGAAAAGAAGCTGTCGAACATGAGGGCAGCCGGAAAAGATGAAAACATTTTGCTACGACCACCGCGGGAGATGACGCTGGAAAGCGCCTTGGAATACATCGAAGAGGACGAATTGGTGGAAGTCACGCCCGACGCCATTCGGCTGCGCAAGATTGTGCTTTCCGAACACGGCCGCCGGAAATTAGCGCGGGCCGCCGCCGCAGTGTAACTTGATCAGTGAGACGAAGCAGCATTTTACTCGGCGTCTATCTGAGCCTTCAAATGCTCAAGCTTGTCCACGGGGCCCGATACTTCGGTCAATTCACAAAGCTGCCCCAATTCGCGGCGGATATACTCCCAATCCAGCTTGCCACGTTGCCGGGCCAGAAGCCGCTGCACGTCGATCCAATCCAACGGACGACCGGCCAGCGCTTTGGTCACCACGACATCTTCGGGTGAGGCAATCGGAAGCGTCAAATTTGGACCGAGTTGAAAGTTACTTGCCCTGGCGACCATTTGCTCTTCGAAGGGAGTCCAGCCTAGTGCGATATCGATCCCCACGCCGTTGGAAGCAGAGATGAGCAGGACCCGAGCCGATTCAGCAAAATCAGCGGCATCTGGTCTCCGGACAGCAAACGTGGTAAGCAAGGTGTTAATAAACCGACGTTCTTCAGCCAATCCCGTCAGCAAGCACAAATCGACATCTTCAGTCGTCCGGGGTTCGCCCCAGCGTGTGGCAGCGATACCGACGACGACGCAGAACCTCCATCCTTGGCGGGTCAGAAAATCACAAATTTCCTTGGCGGCTTCCTGGAGCGGGGTCATTGGGAGCGGAGCTTTTGAAACAATCGCTGTTGCTCGATAAACCCGCTGCTGGCTCGCGGCGGGCGGGGAGGCAAATCTGCAAGCAGTCCCGAAAGAGATTCGAACGCGCGGACCACGTCGTCATCGGTCAAGGCCCGCAATTCTTCGTGGCGAATTTTTTCAAGAAGAGGTCCCACACGCTTCCAATTTTCGACCCACTGGCGCGTGGCGGCAATTTGTTCCGGGGTGTAGCGGTCCGCCGTGCTCATCAAAATATTCCGATTTGGAAGGTGACGACCTGCTCAATTATACGACGTGGCGGCTGTCATCGCATGGCCAGATTGTGCGAGGTCGTGTCCTAATTTGAATCAAAATCGATGTAGCGACGGCTGTCCTCAGCCGTTTTGTTCGAGAGAAAGAAGAGCGTCTGGCGACAGACGCCGCTACATTCTCCAAATTAGGCCACGACCGTGTGCGACATCACGCCCCGTATTTTCCCATGCGGCCGGCGTTGGACAAAGCCAGCGGCATGAGGTATTTGGCTTCGAACAAGCCCAGGCCGCCACGGAGACATTCGGCTTCGCCGAATTTTTGGCAGCCATCGGTGCGGCACACCTCGGAAACCAACACGGTGGGGACCGGATGCCAACTGTGGCTTTTCAATTTGGCGGGCGTGCTGTGATCGCCGGTCACGATGAGCACCGTGGGATTGAGCGCGGTGATGCAGGGCAGGGCGGCGTCAAGCTCTTCAATCCTCTTCACTTTGGCAGCGAAGTTGCCGTCTTCGCCGGTGCTGTCAGTGTATTTGAAGTGGATGAAGAAGAAATCATACTCGGTCCAATGCCGCTTCAGGACTTCAATTTGCTCGGCCAGCGTTTGGGCCTGGCCAACAATGTCCATGCCCACCAGCCGGGCCAAGCCTTTGTACATGGGATACACGGCGATGGCGGCGGCCCGCAGGCCGTACACTTCTTCATACGTGGGCAGCTTCGGCTTTTCGGCGAAGCCGCGGAGCGTGAGGCCGTTGGCCTTTTTTTGATCGGCCAGAATTTTGCGAGCCTGGGCGATAAACTCCTTCGCGGCCTGCGCGGTTTTTTCGCTGCCGCTCTTGGCGACGGGATCTAGCGGTGCGACGCCGGTGGCTTGCGGATCGGTATCGGACACATCACCGCCCAGGCCTGGTCCGCGAAAAACAACCACAAAGCGATGCTCTTTCACCGGGCGCACAAACACTTCCACGCCGGGAATTTTGACGGCGTTCAGCTTATCGGCCAACGGCGCGCTTTCTTCGCTGGCAATGCGGCCGGCCCGGCGATCGCTGATTTTTCCGGCCGTATCGAGCGTGCAATAATTGCCGCGAACGGCCACGTCGTGCGGACCGATCTCGAAGCCAATGCCGGTGGCTTCCAGCGCGCCGCGGCCGATGACGAACTTCAAGGGATCGTAACCGAATAACGCCAAATGGCCTGGTCCGCTGCCCGGCGCGATGCCAGGCTTCACCGGAATGCTGCCACCGCAGACGCCGCGCTGGACGAGCGCATTGAGGTTAGGCGTGTTGGCGGCTTCCAGCTCGGTCGGGCCGCCCGGCTCCATCGGCAAGCCGCCCAGGCCATCGGAAACGAGCAGAACAATTTTGGAATCGTTCTTTTGATGGAGCGAACGGGTCAACTCGTGCATGTCGAATTCGCTGTTGCTCATGGCCGTATGATTTGCTGAGGATTTTTGGCGAAATGAATTCGTCGCAAATGAACGGGAATAAACGCAAATATAAACGAAAGGCGGGTAGGTAAAAGGGCCTGCCGGACACTCAGCCTGTTAAGAAATACGTGCCGGTTGACGGAAGTTCGGCGATTTATTCGTATTCGCGGATGCGGCGGCCGATGGCTTCGCCCAGGGCTTCGCGCACGCTGTCGATGGTGATGCGGTCGAAAACCTGTTGGAAGAAGCCGGCCACGACCATGCGCGTGGCTTCTTTGCGAGACAGGCCGCGGCACTGGGCGTAGAAAATCATTTCGTCGTCCACCCGGCCGGTGGTGGAGCCGTGCGTGCAGCGGACATCATCAGCCTGAATTTCCAATCCCGGGATAGAATCGGCCCGGGCGTGATCGGAAAGCATGAGGTTGTCGTTGCGCTGGTAGCCGTCGGTTTTTTGCGCGCCGTGATCGACTTTAATCATGCCGCGCCACACCAGGCGCGATTGATCTTGCAGCGCGCCTTTGTACAGCAAATCGCTTTTGCAATACGGGGCCTGGTGATGTTGCAGCGTGTGATACGAAAGATGCTGCTTGCCTTCGGTGAACATGACGCCGTTGACCTGGGCGTAGGCGTCTTGGCCGGTAAGAGCAACGTGCTGGTTGACTTTGGCCAGCCGCGCGCCCAATGCGCCGATGGTCCATTGCAGTTGTCCGCCGGCTTCGACCAGCGCTTTTTGATGGGCAAAATGCCAAACGCCGGTGCCCCAGTTTTGCAGATTCACATAGCGGAGCTTGGCGCCGGGACCGACAACCAGTTCGATAGCGCCGCAGTGAAGACCTTGCTGATCGGAACCACCAGCTGTTTCCGATAAGAGTGTCGCGGAAGCGCCGTCTTCGAGGATTACTAAAGTATGCCCGAAGTCGACACCGCCTGGCGAAATTGCCGAGAACATGTGAAATGGTTCGTTGATCGAGATGCCCTTGGGGACATACAGAATGGCCCCGCCGGACCAGCAGGCAGCGTGCAAGGCTGCAAACTTATCAGCCCGTCCGTTCACCGCGCGGAACAGGTGGCCACGAATCAAATCGCCATGTTCGCGAACCAGTTCGTCCAGGCTACCGAAGAGGACGCCTTGTTTGGCTAAAGTAGGTTCCCGAAATTGCGTGAGAACCGGACGGCTGTCTAAAGCTGCCGTAACACCGGCAAAATGCACTCCGCCCATCAGGGCGTGTTGGGGCAATTCGCCTTCCGTTGGCGTAGCGACTGGTAGATTGAATTTATCCAGCCGGAACAAGCGGATGTCGGTGCGCATCCATTCTTCGTCAGCGCGGCTGGGGAGCGGCAAATCTTGAAATACTTGCCAGGCGGCGCGGCGGGCCTCGAGTAGCCAAGCAGGCTCCTGGCGATCGGCTAAAAATGCTTCAAAGGCTTCGGGCGTGATACCGGTTGAAACTGTCGTGCTCATTAAAATTTGAAAGTTGGGATGACAAAACAGAGGCGGCGGCCTGGGGCCCTCCGGCTATTGGACGATTGCGATTTGCGATACGTAATTTCTTAGCCTAATGAATTCTTATCCCACCGAGCCTTCCATTTGCAGCTCGATGAGGCGGTTCATTTCCACGGCGTATTCCATGGGAAGTTCTTTCACCAGCGGCTCGATGAAGCCACTGACGATCATGGTGCTGGCCTCGGCTTCCGACAGGCCGCGGCTTTGCAGATAAAACAACTGCTCCTCGCTAATGCGGGAAACGCTGGCTTCGTGGCCAAGCTGCACGTTTTGCTCGTCGACTTCAATGTACGGATACGTGTCGCTGCGGCTTTTGGAATCAAGAATCAACGCATCGCAAACGACGTTCGATTTGGCTCGCTTGGCCCCGCGTTCCACTTTGACCAAACCACGATAACTGGCCCGACCGCCGTTTTTGGAAATACTTTTGCTGATGATCCGGCCCGAGGTGTCGGGCGCACAGTGAACCAATTTCGCGCCGGCATCCTGATGCTGACCCTGCGAGGCGAAGGCGATGGAAAGAATTTCGCCCCGCGCGCCAGGCTCCATCATGTACACGGCCGGATATTTCATCGTCAGGCGGCTGCCGAGGTTCCCGTCGATCCATTCCATCAGCGCGCCTTCGTACGCCAAGGCCCGCTTGGTGACCAGGTTGTAAATGTTATTGGCCCAATTTTGGATGGTGGTGTAGCGGCAGCGTGCGTATTTGTTCACAACAATTTCCACCACGGCCGAATGCAGGCTTTCGGTGGTGTACATGGGGGCGGTGCAGCCTTCCACGTAATGCACTTGGGCGCCTTCATCGACAATGATGAGCGTGCGCTCGAACTGGCCCATGCTTTCGGCGTTGATGCGGAAATACGCCTGCAGCGGGAATTCGATTTTCACCCCCTTGGGCACGTAAATGAACGATCCGCCCGACCACACAGCCGAATTGAGCGCGGCGAATTTGTTATCGGCCGGGGGAATAATCGTGGCGAAGTATTTGCGAACCAGGTCAGGATACTCGCGGACCGCCGAATCAGTGTCGGTGAAGATGACGCCCTGCTTGGCCAAATCTTCCTTGAGCGAGCCGTAAATGACTTCGCTTTCGAACTGCGCTTTCACACCAGACAAATACTTTTTTTCAGCCTCGGGAATGCCCAGGCGGTCGAATGTTTTTTTGATTTCCTCGGGCACTTCGTCCCAGGTTTTGCCTTGTTCGTTGGTGGGCTTGAGGTAGTAGTAGATGTCCTGAAAATCGAGACTGATGTTTCCGCCCCAGCGCGGCGTGGGCTTGGAGTTGAAAATTTCCAGCGACTTTAGGCGGAACTGCAGCATCCAATCGGGCTCGCCTTTGATATCGGAAATTTGGCGAACGATTTCCGCATCGAGCCCCTTGCGGGCCTTGAAGACGGCCTTAGATTGCGTGCGGAAATCGTACTTGTTGATTTCGTTGGGAACGGATTGATCGAGAACTTCGGTAGACATATTCGGTTCTCCTTGCGGAGGGCAGTTCGTATTCGGAATTCAGTTATATTGCGCTGATTGGCTCTTTGGCTGTCATGGCTTTTTCCTCTGCGGCGGCTTCAGGGTAAGCCTGACGGATGCGTTCGTAACCCTTCTTGTGTAATTCGGCTGCAAGTTCCGGGCCGCCAGTTTCCACAATGCGGCCGCCCAGCATGACGTGCGTTTTGAGCGGCGTGTTGTGCTCCAATAGTTGCTCGTGATGGGTGATAATTAAAATGCCCATGGCTGCGCCGCCGATCTCGGCAATGCTTTGGCTGGCCAAGCGGACGGCATCGGCATCTAGCCCGCTGTCGGTTTCGTCCAGAATGGCGAACTTGGGCTGCAACATGGCCAGTTGCAAAATTTCGGCCCGTTTCATTTCGCCGCCGGAGAAACCATCGTTGACGTAGCGGCGGGCGAATTCGGGGTCGATTTTCAATTGCTGCATTTTAGCTCGCAATTCCGTGCGGAACTCTTTCATATGGATGAGCTCTTCACCTTCCTTACGATCGGGGCGACGGACGTTCGTGGCGGCATGTCGCAAAAAGTCGGCCATTTTCACACCGGGGATCGACATCGGCCGCTGGAACGCCAGGAAAATACCGTGGCGGGCGCGGTCGTTGGGTTCCATTTCCAACACATCGTGAGCTTTGCCTGCTGCATCCACAATTTCGATTTTACCATTGGTCACTTCGTAACCAGGATG
>DASRSD010000058.1 GCA_035656635.1 Pirellulales bacterium | reverse complement strand
ACGTCTTTCCCCTTTTGGTATTCCTTGTATTGCGGAGGTACTTTTTTAGCGGCATCTTCTTGAGCCTCCTTGGTGGCGTCCGCATCCAGCGTCAACGTTGGCACAAGCGGAGTGGTCAACTTGGGCTTGATCCAATAAAACAAGCGCTGAGCCAAATCGGGAGAGTTCAAATCTTCCTTGAGGCGAGCGAACAATTTCGATGTGGCGCCGGCCACAGAAACATCCAAGACCTGTACCGCTTGCGGGAACAACGGCAAGCCAGCCGGATGAACATAGATTTCGGTTTGATTTCCTTCGTCGTTGGCTTGATCTAATTTGTCGATGATGCCTTTTTGCTCTAGCGGCGCAAAGGCACTATCAATGGCTTTGAAAACTTTCTCCTGCTTGTCCTTGTCGGCAATTGATTCGTGAAATTGCCGATAGTCTTCCGCTTGCTCCTCCTTCGTCGGAGGCTCCACGCTGGGCATCGGGGGCGGGTTAAAATCTTTCCAAACGTCCGATTTCAATGCATCCAACGTCGGTGCCGTGCTGATTTCCCCAAGCGCATTTTTTAACGCTCCACGCAGTTGCAATAGCCTGGATGCATCTTGTGAGTAAATGAACGTGATTTGATTTTCCGCCCGCTTGCGGGCATCGTGGGTAGCGTCCGGATCGAACTTTTTGAACGACACCTGCGCCAAAATGTCGCGGTCAGGAACATAGCCGGTGCGAAAAGGAAACGGCGGAGCCCAAGCGCCTGTCACGACCCACAGAAACAACGTGGCCACCAAGCACAAGCTTACCCGCAGCCAAACGTCGCTACGTTGCAGGCTGCCCAGAAAGCGCTCCGCAAAATTGGGCGGCAACTCGAGCGCCGCCACACGTTCCAAGCGAGTTTTCTTCTGGCTGCCGAGGGACATGGAGGAGAAGTGGGTGGGAGTGTGCGGGATTCAGATCGGAGGTTAGGGATCAGGAATTAGGAGGGCAAATGTTCACTTATCTCTTTCGTTTTGGCTCTTCGTCGTAGGCCCGGACAATTTCCTGTACCAGCCGGTGCCGGACGATGTCACGGACGGTAAGCCGCACTTGGCAAGTTCCAATGATTCCTTCTAGCCGGCCCATCGCATCCACCAATCCGCTGCGAACGTGAGAGGGCAAATCCACTTGCGTCGTATCCCCCGAAACCACAATTTTGGAATTCGTGCCCATTCGCGTCAAAAACATTTTCATCTGCGCGACGGTGGTATTTTGGGCCTCGTCAAGGATGATGAACGCGTCGTTAAGAGTGCGACCCCGCATGTATGCCAACGGAATCATTTCGATCACGTCTTGTTCGGTATAGCGACGGATTTGGTCGTAATCCATCATTTCGCGCAAGGCATCGAGCAGTGGTCGCAAATAGGGATTAATTTTAGCCTGTAAATCGCCGGGCAGATAACCAAGACTTTCCCCGGCTTCTACCGCGGGTCGAACTAGTACAATTTTTCGGATTCGTTCCTGCTTCAAAGCTGCCACGGCCATGGCCACTGCCAAGTATGTTTTGCCCGTGCCAGCTGGCCCGATACACAAAATTAAATCATGCTTGGCCATGGCATTGATGTATTCCGCCTGTCCGGGCGTGCGCGGCCGAACGTTTCTGCCCGCCTGGAGAACTGCAATCGGTGGATGATCGGCGATGCGTTCTTCGCCCGTGACGTTCGACAATGCCCGATCGACATCGTGATCAGCCACGGCGCCGTGTTGATCGGCCACGGCACGCAGTTCTTCAAACACATCCGTCGCGCGCAGAACGGCGGAATCATCGCCTTCGATGCGAATGCGGCCGTCCCGCGCCGAGATTTCCACGCCCAAGGCAGAACGGATTTTCCGCAAATGCTGGTCGCGCGGCCCAAATAGCGAAAGCAGAGTCCTGGAATCGAGGACCGAGATGGTGTTTTGTGTCATCAGCCTGCCGAAGCCGGCTCAATGGAAGCCTGCGGGGGCGTGATCGGATCAGCGACAAATGCCAGATGTTTCCTGGAATTCGTCGAAACGACCGGATGTTTCGCCGTGCAGTGGCCAAAAATATTTGGGGCGATGAACCCATCGCCCGACACAAAACTATACTCGCACGTTAGCCCAATGGCCATGAATTGGAAGAGTAATTGCGCAAGTTATTACGGGACAATAACTTGCGGAACCAAGACGCAATCGGAGTGGAAGTGAAAGAACGGAATTGGACGATTTTACCAATTTTGCAAGTCTTTCAGCAGGAACATGATCAACCACCGCTCACTGCGACCAATTGTTGAAGTTGCGCTGCCGAACGGTAGGCAGATTCGACGAGCATTCCCGTAGAATCGTCCACGGAGCCAGATTGTCGCAATGGAGCAAGCCAGCCCATCAATTGATTTATCTGCCGTTCCAGCAGTATGGCTTGCTCTCCCTTTATTTCAGTTGCCAGCCGTTCGACGGTTTGCAACTCGGCTCCCAGCATTTCCATTTGCGCACTTTGGCGCTCTACAAACCGCTTGTGTGATTCGACCAGAATCTGCAACGCATCGGTCGAATCGGTCAACTCTTCAAAATAGCAGATAATCCAGCCCGATTTTTTTGTTTGCTCGCCGCACGGAACGATGGTTCGGCGGCACCAGGTTGTCAACCCATCGGCTTTCATAAGGACACAAACCTGTTCGCCTTCCGTACAAAGGCTTGGAAAGCCAACTGCTCCATCGATTGATGTACCTTCGGAACGTTGCCCAAGAATGTGAACCAGTTCGCCCAATTGGCGATTGGTCAATTCCACTGGGGAATAGCCCACCAATGCGCAAAATTTACGGTTGAAACGGGTCAACTTGTTCGCTAGATCCACAACCGCAATAGCACAGGGAACATGATCAAGCAATGTAGTCCACAAGATTTCGATCTGGTCGACCGGGTTGTTGTCAACCGATGTAAGGCATGGGATATCCGGGGGGGACAAATCCAGAATCTGCCAGCCCACCCATTTCATGAGTTCCGACGAAGTTTCCATGAGCTAACCTGGCATCGAAATGTAAACTTGGACCAATGGCTCAAATGTTGAAGATTGGTTTGGAGCACTACCTATACAAGACTGTCCGTATGTGTCGAGTTTATTTTAAAAAGTAGTGCGACAAGAGTTTGACATTCCCAACCAAATGATATTTCAAGAAAAAACTGTTGCGGCCTTCCGCAGCCGGCTTCAAGAATGAAGAAAGAACTGGACTTAAAATGCGCGGGATCGAGGTGGCATATCGTGATCCGGCTGTTAACGCACAATGCTGCGGTCTTCCGCATTATGAAGATTTTGAAAGTCAGCCCATGTTATAACGACCACAGCCAGTGACGCTGCACGCGGCTGAGACATCCCTTCTTACAGCCGTAATTCGTACGCAAATACTGCGAAAAGTTGGCTGCAAATAAGCCGCGGCTTGAAATATCAACGCACGAGACCCATGGCCCAACAAAGGTAGGTCACTGGGGCAGCAAGCAAAATGGAATCCAGCACATCGAGCACTCCGCCTAGCCCCGGCATCCAGGTGCTGGAATCTTTTCGGCCTGCTTCCCGCTTCAACAGGGACTCTGCTAAGTCCCCGAGCATCCCGATAATACTTACGATCACGCCGTATGTGATCCACTGCCACGGCATCGGGCCGGATCCCGCATCCGGTATTAACCACGGCCGCAGCAGCGCAAACGTCACCCAGGACCCAATCACTGCAAACAAAATGGCGCCGCCGGCGCCTTCCCAAGTTTTCCCAGGACTGAGTTGCGGCACCATTTTGTGCCGCCCAATCATTCGGCCCACGGTGTACGCGCCGGTGTCGCCCATTTTTACCACGATAATTAGCGATAAGAGCGCCAATAACCCTTGCCCGTGAACTCCGAACGCAATTTGCACGACGAATGTTAGCAATAGGCCAACATAAGCAAACGAGAAAATGGTCAGCACCAAACTGGCAAGCGCATGGCCGGGCGCTTTGTACCGCACAATTTCGGCAATGAAAGAGGCCAACACTGCTAGCGCAATCGCCGAGAGCGGCCAACCAAAATTTTCAAGGCGGCCCGGGACGATGCTTGCCGGCCCAAACACCGGTACCCCGTTTACCGCCACAATCAAAAAATTTCCGGCATAAACCAACCAGCGAATTGGTTGCCGTTCCCCCGTGGCCAGTAGGCCAAGCACTTCCCCGCTGGCCAACAAGCTCAATAGCAATGCCACCGGAAACAACCATGCTCCGCCGGGTACACCCAAAGCCCGAGTTTCATCCAACCAGCATAGACATGCAAATGCGGCGATAAGCAACGTGCCGACAAGAAGGCGATGGCGAAGCACAGAATCGTGGTCAGTGGTCGGGGGTCAGTGTTCAGAAACTGCAAAAAACCGAAGACGATCATCGTTCCAGAGTTAAGCCCCCGTAACGTCGATCGCGTTGTGCAAAATCTCGAATCGCCGCGTGTAAATCGGCCACTTCAAACTCGGGCCAGCACTTTTCGGTCACCCAAATTTCCGCATAGCTAATTTGCCACAACAGAAAATTGCTGACTCGCATTTCGCCAGCCGTGCGAATCAGCAAATCAGGATCGCGCATGCCGGCCGTGTACAGGTGATCGCCAATCGTTTGTTCGGTAATTTCCGCACTCTGCAAGCAAGCCGCTTCTGCTTTAGCAGCGATTTCCTTAACCGCATCGACCATTTCCGTTCGTGCACCGTAATTGATCGCCAAGCATAGCCGCATGCCGGAATTGGCCGCGGTGATGGCAATGGTCTTATCCATTTCTTCCTGCGTTGCCGGCGGAATGCCCTCGCGCCTGCCGATCACGGTGACGCGAATGTCGTTTTCCATGATCGTGGTTCGTTCCTCGATCATGTACTGTTCCAGCAGGTGCATCAGGAAATTCAATTCCGGTTGAGGCCGTTTCCAGTTCTCGCTGGACAAACAATAGAGCGTGAGCTGTTCGATGCCCAACCGCGCGGCCTCTTCGGTAATGCGCCGTACGCTGGCCACGCCCCGGCGGTGCCCTTCAATCCGCGGCAAGTTTTGCCGCTGAGCCCAACGGCCATTGCCGTCCATAATCACGGCGATGTGCTGCGGCATTTTTTGCCGCGACACAGGCAACACCTCGGCGGGAGCAGGGGCAACGTGGGACAAGGCAAATAAAAATGGAAGAGAGAACAAAAAGGGGAAATCCAAACCACAAAGCCATTATACCTTCAATAAAACGCGCGGAGATTCCATTCCTCGGCCGCCCGCCTTGGCGTCCTGAAATACTCGAATCGCGCTTTCAGTCTTGTTATTCATACGACCACCGCTTCGGCCGCCGCACCGCTGGTAAAAATGGTCTGCTCTCGGTCTGGTCCAACAGAAACCACTTCCACCGGGCGGCCCACAAGGTCGCTCAACCGCTTCAAATACCGCCGAGCATTCTCGGGCAAATCGGCCATTTGCCGGGCCGTGGTAATTTCTTCCTCCCAGCTAGGCAGCGTTTCGTAAACGGGCACTGCTGTGCGCAAATCTTCAACGTGGCTAGGAAACTGGGTTACCCGTCGCCCAGCGATTTCATACGCGGTGCAAATTTTCAACTCGGGCAACTTACTCAGCACATCCAGCAGCATCACGGCAATGGCATCCACGCCGCTCAGCCGGGCTGTGTAGCGCACCGCCACGGCATCAAACCAGCCGCATCGTCGCGGCCGGCGGGTGACGGTGCCGTACTCGTTGCCACGCTCCCGCAAATGATGGCCGATGTCGTTGTTTTGCTCCGTGGGAAATGGCCCGCCGCCAACCCGGGTGGAATACGCCTTTACCACGCCAAGCATTTTGTTGATCCAGCGTCCTGGCACGCCGGAGCCACTGGGCACGCCCACTCCGGAACTATTGCTGCTGGTGACGAACGGAAACGTGCCATGATCGATATCCAACAGCGCTCCCTGGGCGCCCTCGAATAAAATGCGCTTGCCAGCTTCTGCCGCTGCTAACAAATACGCCGTGGTATCGGCGACGAACGGCTTCAACCGTTGGGCGTAACCAACGTATTCTGCGAAAATCGCCGCCGCATCGAACGGTCCCATGCCGCTTTCGCCGGCAAAGCCCGCCAGCTCTTTATTTTTCGCCGCGGCAATGTGTTCCAGGCGCTGCCGGAAGCTGTCGCGGTATAAATCGCCTAGCCGGACAGCATACGACCGCCGAACTTTATCGCTGTAGCACGGCCCAATGCCGCGCATCGTGGTGCCGATATTCTCGCCACTGGAGCAGCTTTTATCCAGCACTCGGTCTTCTGCAATGTGCCAGGGAAAGATGACGTGCGCCCGATCGCTGAGCATTAAATTCGATCCCACCGCAATCCCGCGTGAAACCAGCCCGTCGATCTCTTCCAAAATGCTTTTGGGATTCAGCACCACGCCGCCGGTCACCACGCATTGCACGCCGCTGCCCAAAATTCCACTGGGAATGAGCGAGAGCTTATATTTTTCGCCGGCCACCACCACCGTATGGCCGGCATTGCTTCCGCCTTGGTAGCGAACCACAATCTCGTGTTGCCGAGTAAGCAGGTCGACGAGTTTCCCTTTGGCCTCGTCCCCCCATTGCAGCCCGATCACACAAGTTGCCGGCACCGGAATCCCCTTGCAGTTGCTAATTTTGTTCGGCCAAACCCTCGATTTTACGGGCCGCACCGCGGAAAGCCAAGTACGGCCACCACGGTAAACTTGCCGATCGAATATGAATTTTGTCAGCCGTTGTCCTTTCGCCCCGGGTTTTTTGTTTCGCGCCAAAATAGCATCGTTTTGTCGCCGCCCCACGGGCTGCCAGTCCGAAATTTGCGTGTTTCGCTCGCGCACATAGCGGCAAAATGCGGCCGGTATTGGTTGCGGATTACACATTGATGTTCATTTCCAGATGCATGAATTGAGCTGCCAGCGGGACAATTCGTGTGCTTAAGTTCGTTGTTCTCATGTTGGGGCTATCTGTTTTCATAAGTTGTCCGTTGAGGCTTGAGTCCATCGGTTCTGCTTCGGCTATCATGCGGGGCATGAAATGCACCCATTGTGGACGCGAATTCCAAAGCAAGCCGGCTTTGGACCTGCGGAGCGAAATGGTTGGCGCTCCGATGGATACACACAATACGCGTGAAATGCCCATGGTTCTCTGTCCAGACTGCGCCGTCCGACGCCGCAACCTGCCTCGCTTTGTATTCCTCAGTATCTTTCTAACGGTTGCCGCTCTGGCGGTGATTGGCTACTTCCTGAAATGGTAGTTTTCCGATTTTTTAAGCAACAGAGCGATCATTTATACCGAATCGGTTTTTTCTATCTGAACCAATTATTGATGCAAAGCGACATTGTAATGTACAAGCGTACATTTACAAGCAAAGTTTTGGGCCACGCCCGAGTCAGCTATTTAGCCCCGAGGTTAATGACCCGGCTGAAATAGGATCGCGGCGATTAACACAATCACTTAGCCCCCGGCGAATCGCCGGGGGCTAAATAAGGCGGGGTTAAATGTTGCCATTATCCGCGCGAATTTGCCGCCCACACGCTACAATACGGGGATGAAACGGCCTCGGTTTAGCATACAAACTTTATTGATCGCAGCATTTCTGTTCTCGGCGGGTTGCGCAGTGAAGCCGCAGGATGTAACGCATGATCCGTCGTTTGGGAATTTCCAGGCGGTCCTCGGAACGTGGAAGAGCAAAGTCCCGCTGCGGTTGGTGCAGGGAACCAATAGTCTTGTCGGGCGCGATGATCTTGGCGGCGGCGTGACGCTTTTTGTGACCGATATGGGTTATCATCCGTCTGATTGGAAAGACCTCGGCACTTTGCCGGCCGAGACCGAGGTGCGCATCGAACATCTGTATTACTGGAATACGTTCGAAGCCCCGTACATTGCTGCAACTGGGTCGCTGACCGCGGGGCCCTACAAGGATCGGCCGTTGGAATTGGAGCGCGGGCTGTTTACTAAAGACTTGATGTCGACGGTCGCAATGGGTCACGGGGATCCGAAAGTGGTCAATAAGGACTGGACCGTCGACGGCGACATCCTGGAGAAATAATGGGGAGAAGTGCCGACCTTACCGCGGGCCTTGATTCATGCGTCTGGGCTTCACTCGGCTGCGAGAATCTTTACAGGCTGTTTCAAAACTAGGAATCGGGTGGCTGGGGTCGACCGAAGGGAGCCCCCAGCAGCCTATTCACTGGGGGCTCGGCGGCACTCGACCCCAGCCACCCTTGAAGGAAGTCCAGTTTTGAAACAGCCTCTTA